>CAMFHT010000280.1 GCA_945952245.1 uncultured Rhizobium sp.
ACTTCTGATCGTCCTTGGAGGTCGCGACGTCCTCGAAGGGCACGATGAGATCCTGCTCGATCAGGTCATAGGCATCGATCGAGAAGAGCACGGAGATGTTGGCCGGCTGGCCGCTCTGGATGGCTGAAAGCGCCCGCACGCGGGTGTCGTCGTAATTGCCGGCATAGATGGCGTTGACATGGATGTCTGGGTTTTCCTTCTGGAAGCCGTCGATCAGGCCATCCACCACCTTGGTGAGCGGGCCGCCGACCGCGATCGGATAATACATGGTGAGCTCCGTCTGGCAGAAGCCGGGAACGGCGGCTGCGGTCAGGAAGCCGGCAGTCAGCGCGGCGGTCATGAAATGTTTCATCGATATTCCTCCTCATTAAAATGCTTTTGGTGTTTTTCATTCGATCCGCAGACCCTCAGTCCCTCCGGCGTCCGCTGTCACGATCGAACCAGTGGGCGGCACCGGCCCGCCAGGCAAGGGACAGGCACGTGCCGGGCTCCTGCTCCTGGCGACCCGGCAGGCGGGCAACGATAGGCTCGGCGCCCTCGACCGAGAGGTAGACATAGGTTTCCGCGCCCAGGTATTCGCAGTACAGAACCGTTGCGGGCAGGAGCCCCTGCCCCTCCGGTTCGAGGACCAGATCCTCGGCGCGAAGCCCCAGCAGCAGGCCCGGAAGATCCGCAGGCATGTCGTCCCGCGCCGCGAGCGCCTGAAGCGCGCTGCCCGGCAGAAGCGTCATGGCCGGGCTGCCGACGAAGCTTGCCGTGAAGGCGGTGGCCGGCCGAAGGTAGAGATCCGCCGGCGGCCCGAGCTGCTCCACCCTGCCCCGGTTCAGCAGCACGACCTGATCCGCCATGCCCATGGCCTCGGTCTGGTCGTGGGTTACGTAGACGACGGTCATGCCGAGCCGCCGCTGCAGCGCCCGGATCTCCTGCCGGACGGAATGGCGCAGCTTCGCATCGAGGTTCGAGAGCGGCTCGTCCATGAGGCAGAGCGGGTGATCGGCAACGATGGCACGGGCCAGCGCCACGCGCTGCCGCTGTCCGCCGGAAAGCTGCGCCGGCTTGCGTTCCGCCAGACCGTCGAGCCCGGTGATCGAGAGCGCATCGGCCAGGCGGCGTTCCCGTTCCGCCCTGCCCATGCCGCGCACTTTCAGACCGAAGATGATGTTCTCGGCGACATCGAGATGCGGGAAGAGCGCATAGGACTGGAACACCATGGAAAGCCAGCGCCCGGAGGGAGGAGCAAAGGTGACGTCCCTGCCCCCGATCTCGATCCGGCCACTATCCGGCGTCTCGAGCCCGGCGATCAGGCGCAGCGTGGTCGACTTGCCGCATCCGGAAGGGCCGAGCAGAACGGTAAAGCCACCCTCGGCAATGTCGATGGACAGCCGGTTCACGCCGCCGCCGGTATCGAAGGTCCGCGTGACGTCGAGGAGACGGATGAAGGAACCGCTCATGATTCGGCCTTTCCGGCAAGGCGAAGCTTGGGAGACGTGGCATCGAGCCCGATCAGCGGCGACAGGCCGGTGCTGGGAAGAGCGTCGAGCACGAGAATATCGGCATCGGCCAGCATGCCGCCGCTTGCGGGTGCCGGGCGGCCGAACTTGCTCGCATCGGCCACCAGCACCGATTGCCGGCAGTTTTCCACGATGGCCGTCCGGGCCATGACCTCCGCGCGGTCGAAATCGACCAGCGTGCCATCCGGCTCGATCCCGCCGACGCCGAAGATGCCGAAATCGACGCGGTAGCTGCGGAACATTTCATCGACCTCGGAACCGAGGAAATCGAGATCCGGCAGGCGCATCACCCCGCCCGGCATGATGATGCGGTTCGAGGGGTTGACGCTGAGCGCGACGGCGACGTTCACATTGTTCGTCACGACCGTCAGGTCCTCGTGATAGACCAGCGACCGGGCGACGAATTCCGGCGTGGTGCCGATGCCGAAGGACACGGAGGCGCGGTTCGGAACGAGCTTCGCCACCTCCGCGCCGATCGCAAGCTTGGCGTCGAGATTGCGGATGCGCCGCGAATCGTAGGGCAGGTTCACAGCGGGAATGCCGCTCAACTCCGCCCCGCCATGACGCCGCCGCAGGAAATTGGCGTCGCATAAGACGTTTATGTCCCGGCGAATGGTCTGCGGCGTGACACCGAACTGGTCCGCCAGCCTTTCCACCGTCTCGAAGCCGCTCGATTTGATGAGCTCGACGATTTCCTGCTGGCGGACCGTTATCGCACTTACACTGGGCAATACATTCATATGAAAAAAATCCGGTTTCTAGGCATTCGTAATTTTCACATGCGTTTATTAGGATGTTCAAATGAACGTGTCAACCGCTATTTTGTTTTCGTCCCTTGGTACGGTTCGGAACAAATGCCACTGGCTTTGCATTACAAGCGGGCAATAACCGGGGACCCTTGCCATGCCTTCAAGAATTGCCCTCGTGGGCGCCGGTCCGACCGGGCTTTACACGCTCGCCAATCTCATCCGCATCGATACTCCGCTGGAGCTCGTGCTCTTCGACAAGGGCGACCTGCCCGGGGCAGGCACGCCTTTTTCGATCGAGGGCGCCAACCGGTTGATGCTCGCCAACATCGCCAGCATCGAGATCCCGCCGCTTTCGAAGACCTATCTGGAATGGCTGAAATCCTGCCCGGCCGGCGCGCTGCAGCAATTCGGCATTCGCCCGGACATGCTGGACGAGCGGCTGTTCACGCCGCGCCTGCTGCTCGGCTGGTATCTGCATGACCAGTTTCTCGACCAGCTGGCGCTCGCCGAGACGCGGGGCCATTCCGTGACGGTCCATCGCGGGGCGGACGTGCGCGATGTCATCGAGACGGACGGCCAGTTCCGGGTCGTTACCGCAGACGAAGCCGACCACGGACCGTTTGACCGGGTGATCATCGCGACGGGCCACGAGTTTCCTGACGATGACGCGACGCGATCCTATTTCCCGAATCCCTGGTCGGGCCTTCTCGAGGCAAAGATCCCTGCCGCATCCGTCGGCATTATGGGCACCTCGCTGAGTGCCATCGATGCGGCGCTCGCGGTCGTCTGCCAGCATGGCGATTTCAAGCGCGAAGACGATGGGAGCCTCACCTTCCACACGGAGGAAAAGGATCTCTCCATCACCATGATGTCCCGCAATGGCATCCTGCCGGAAGCGGATTTCTACTGCCCCATCCCCTATCTGCCCCTCCAGGTGATGACCGAAGAGGCGCTCGAAGCCTGCAAGGGCGAGAAGAGCGTGCTCGACGCCGTCTTCCGCCTGTTTAGGGAAGAGCTTGCCAAGGCCGATCCCGCCTATGCCGCCCGCTTCCGGCTTTCCACCATGACGGCCGACAGATACCCGCCCCTCTATTTCCGTGAACGCGCGAAGGCCGATCCGTTCCGCTGGGCGAAGCACAACCTCGAGGAAGTGGAGCGCAACAGGGCGGAGCGCATCACCGTTGCCTGGCGCTATGCGATCCTGCGCATGCATGAAAAGGTGGAGGAACTCGTTTCCTTCTTCTCCGACGACGACCGCAAGCGTTTCGATGCAGGGCTGAAGCGGGTCTTCGTCGACAATTACGGCGCCGTGCCGCCCGAATCGATCCGCCGCCTGCTGGCTCTGCGCGATGCCGGCATCCTGAAGATGATGCGGCTTGGCGATGACTACGAGATGGATGTGGGCGAGAAGGAAACGGTCATCACCGCGGCCAGGAAGAAGCACCGCTTCCGGATCTTCATCGATGCCCGCGGCCAGAAACCGATGACATCAGAAGAGCTGCGCTTCCCGGCGCTGCGGGATGCGCTCCTGTCGTCCAGACAGGAAACACCGGACCTCGATGCAGGCTTTGCACTGCGCAGGCCCGAAAGCCATGCGGGCCGGGTCTTCTTCGCAGCCATTCCCTATCTCATGCACGACCGGCCCTTCGTGCAGGGCATCGTCGCCTCCTCGGAAATCGGGATTGCCATTGCCGCGGCGATCGCGGAAGATGTTAACGTAAGCACGCCGGAAACCGCGCGCCGCTGCGCGTGAATTTTCCTGTCTACCGGGAGAAACCTGCCTGCACCACCGGAATATGCGGATAGACCTAATTTTCGACCCACTAAAACTTAGGGGCTGCTGGGTGGAGTTTGATTAAGAACTCGGTGACCATAATCAGCGCAGCAGACAGATTGGTTCAAAATTTACTGTCCCAAATAACACTTTCTCTACTGCCTACCGGGCATTGTCCTCCTGCACGCGGCTATGAATGACCGCAAGGACCAGCAGGAGGCTCAAACATGTCCAAGTTTTTCCAGAAGTTCATCAAGGACGAATCCGGCGCAACCGCGATCGAATACGGCCTTATCGCAGCACTCATCTCCGTCGCCCTGATTGCGGGCGCCGGCGCGCTGGGTAACCAGCTCGGCACGACCTTCAACACCCTCCAGGGCAAGCTCAGCACTGCCTCGGCCCGTTGATAGGCTTCATAGATTTGTGACTTTAGAGGCCGGCGAGAGCCGGCCTTCGTGCGTTCAGGCCTTTTTCGGATTGCCGCTACAGAGCCGCATGGGGAAAACCGTCGTTCCGGCTGCCCCGGTACGCCGCCTGTATCAAACCGGTGCACATTGCGCCATTGCCGCTCATCGTCTCAGATTGACACGGATCACCTCTCCCGCAGCGCGCTTCCGAGCGTTTCCGCCAGCGGCGCGAAGAAATAGGAGATGATCCGCCGTTCCCCTGTTATCACGTCGGCGCCTGCAGTCATGCCGGGCCGCACAGGATAGTCCCGGCCGCTCACTCTGAGCGCGCGTGCACCAGGCTTGATGTGGACCGAATAGGACCAGAGGCCATTGCCCGCCTCTGCGGCATCCGCTGCAATCCCCGCGACGGTCCCCTTCATATAGCCGAAGCGGCCGGCCGGATAGGCATCGAGGCGAATATTCGCCCTCTGCCCCTCCCGGAGAAAACCGGCATCCGCGTTGGCGAAACTGCATTCCAGTTCCGTTCCGAGGTCCGTCGGCACCACCCGTAATAGTTCCGCGCCGGCCTGTACCACGCCGCCCAGCGTGTGCACCCCCATCCGGTCCACTGTTCCGTTGACGGGCGCGACGAGCCTCGCAGCGGAGATTCGCCGATCGAGGACGGCCGCCTGTTGCGTGAGTGCCGCCAGGCGCGCCGAAATCGCGGTGCGGCGGGAAGACACCGTCTTGCCGACCGTCGCATCGATACTGCGCCGTTCCGCTGCAAGCGTGCTCTGCTCACCGAGCTTCTGATCGAGTTCCCGGAGCAGCACCTCCCTGCCGTTCTTCAGATCGGCATACACCTGCTCGGCATCGAGATAGCTGGAGCGGCTCGCGACGTTTTCGCGCAGCAGGCGTTCCGCATTGGCAAGGCGCTCGCCTTCGGTCCCGATGGCCGCCTCCATCTTGGCTATGTTGGCCCTGATGACATCGGCAGCCAGCCGAT
>CAMFHT010000281.1 GCA_945952245.1 uncultured Rhizobium sp.
ATCCGGTCGTCAATTCCGATCTCAAGGCCCGCAACTGGTTCGCCGATCCGCAGACGCTGCGCGTCATGCTGAGCGAGTATCTGAAGATCGTCGCCACCGGCGTGCGCGGACTCGGCGGCTTCGACCGCTGGCCCGGCGAAACGAAACACCGGGCGCCGGAAAATGCTGCCATGGCGGGGTAAAAGATCGGCTGGCCGGAGAGAGCCGCTTTTTCTCGCCGGGGATATCGTGTAGCAGTCGTCAGCTTTTTGGCCGAGGAAGACGTTTCGATGGTGGCATTGCGGTCCATTCTTTTCAACACGGTGTTCTACATCAATCTCATCGTGCAGATGATCGTGTTCACGCCGGCCTATTTCCTGCTGCCGCGCAAGCGCGCCTGGTTCGTGCCGAAGTTCTGGGCGAAGAGCAACAACTGGCTGATGGCGAAGATTGCCGGCACCACGTTCGAGATCGAGGGGCTGGAGAACATTCCGAAGGGCGGTTACATCTTCGCTCCGAAGCATCAGTCCTTCTGGGACGTGTTCGGCCTCCTCCCCTGCATGGACGATCCCGTCTACATCCTGAAGCGCGAGCTCACCTGGATCCCTCTGTTCGGATGGTACGTGATGAAGCAGCGCATGATCCCGGTCAATCGCGGCGCCAAGGGCAAGGTCATGCTCGAGGTGATGCAGCGGGCGAAAAAGGAGATGGAAGCCGGCCGCCAGCTGCTGATCTATCCAGAGGGCACCCGACGTCCGCCGGGTTCGCCGCCGGACTACAAATACGGCATTGCCCGTATCTATCGCGATCTCCAGGTGCCCGTCGTCCCGGTGGTCATGCATCCGGGCCTGTTCTGGCCACGCCGCAAGTTCCTGCGCTTTGCCGGCCACTTCAAGGTCAAGATCCTGCCGCCGATCGCGCCGGGCCTCGATCCCGATGTCTTCCACCAGGCGCTGATCGACGTGATGGAGCGCGAGAGCGATGCGCTGCTGGTCGAGACCGTCCGCAACAACCCGCAGGTGCCGTTGCCGCCCGTGACGGAAAACCGGCTGCAGGAACTGGGCGCCGAACTCTAGGCGGCGCCGGCCTCGGCAAGGCGCCGGACCTTCTCGCCCACCTCTTCCAGCCACTGGTCACGGATGCGCATCTCGCGCAGGTGCGCAAGCGTGTTCATGACATAGGCATGATTGGGGCCCGACTGGCCGACTGCTGAATGCACCACTTCGGCGGCATGCGCCGTATCGATGCCGCTCGCATACTGCCTGTGCTTGCGATCGGCCACATAGGTGACGGCGAGAACGTTGCGGCCATCGGCAAGCCGTACGGGAAGACGTCGCTCAAGGTAGACGTGGGTGACGAGCTCTCGACGGCGGAGATAGTCCAGCACCGCGTCCGCGTCTTCCGGACGGGTGCGGAACGCCATGCCGAGACAGGAGCCGCCGCGGTCGAGCCCGAGAACGAGGCCAGGATGCTCTTCGGTTCCCCTGTGCACCCAGGAGCGGATGCAGAGAGAGCGGCGGTAGCCGAAGAGACGTGCCTGCGTGCTTTCCACGTGCTCGAAGCCCGGATTCCACATCAGTGACCCGTAGCCAAAAACCCAGAAGTCTTCCATCTGCCTCTCTGCCTCGACTGGACTGCGCTCAAGCATGCATTGCGGAACTTGAATTGACTGGCTTACTTCTGCCATCGATGCCAGTCATGCAACCCGAAAATCTCAGAATCACTTCGGAGAAGATCATGGCCATTTCAAGCCGGCAGGGCAGCGCCTCGGCATCCAGAAAGATCCTGTGGCTCGGCATTGCCGTGATCCTCTTCTGCGCACTCTATACCGGAGCCTGGTATTACGCGGCCGCAGAGATCCGCACCCGTCTTGCCGAAGCCATGGCTTCAAGCCAGCGCAACGGGCTGACGCTGGAATGCGGCGGCATGGAGGTCAAGGGGTTTCCCTTCCGCTTCGAACTCTTCTGCTCCAAGCCCGGCTTCGCCGACCTGAACCGCGGTGGCAGCGCGGAGGCCGAAGCCTTCCGAAGCGCGGCGCAAGTCTATGCCCCCTGGCACATCGTCTGGGAAGCGGATGGTCCCCTCTCGGCAACGCTCGAGAATGGTGAGAAGCTTCTCCTGAACTGGCAAAGCCTGCAGTCCAGTCTGCAGCTGAAGATGGGCGGGCTGGAGCGCAGTTCGCTCTCCGCCGATGGCCTGGACCTCACCATACCCGCCGATGGAACTGTCGCGGTCATGAAGGCGAAGGCAGGACATGGGGAGGCCCATATCCGCCAGAACGGTGACGATCTCGACATGGCCGCCCTCTTCCGCGACGTCGCACTGACCCCGCCGGACTTGGCAGCACTCCCGGTCTTTTCCGCAAGCGTGGAGGCAAGGCTCGCCGGCAAGGCCGGCGCACTCGACGGTCGCATCAAGGGCGATGCGGTGCTGAAGCCATCGAAGGGCGAGCTCCAGCGCGCCGTCGTGGATTTCGGCCAAGGCCGCGTCGCGACCGTGACCGGCCCTGTCGAGGTGGACGAAGCCGGACTGATTTCGGCAAAGCTTGCGGTCGAAGCAGAGAAGTTCGTGGAATGGCAGCCGCTGGTTCAGGGCGCCATGCCCGACAATGCGGATGGGATCGCCACAGCCATGGGCATGATCCGCGGCATGGCGGACGACAAGGGAACGGTGCGCATCAACCTCGTTATCGAGAAGGGTCAGGTGCTCCTGGGCTTCATCCCTCTCGGGATTACGCTGCCGCCGATCCGCTGAAACCGGCGCTTACTTCGGGTCGAGGGCGTGGCGGCCGAAGTCGGGCGCATCCACGTCCTGACCCGCCTCAACGATCGAGCGGCGGATGGCGCGGGTGCGCGTGAAGAGATCGAACAGCTTGTCGCCCTCGCCCCAGCGGATGGCGCGCTGCAGGTATGCGAGATCCTCCGAAAAGCGGGCCAGCATTTCGAGGATCGCGTCCTTGTTGTGCAGGCACACATCCCGCCACATGGTGGGGTCGGAGGCGGCGAGACGCGTGAAATCGCGGAAGCCCGATGCCGAATACTTGATCACTTCGGAGGCCGTCACCGTTTCCAGATCATAGGCTGTTCCGACGATGTTGTAGGCGATGAGATGCGGAAGGTGCGAGACGATTGCCAGCACCTTGTCATGGTGCAGCGGCTCCATCTCGTCGACCATGGAACCGAGCTCTTCCCAGAAGGCCTTGAGCGTGGCGAGTGCCTGGCGGTTCGTGTCCTCGAAGGGGGTCAGAATGCACCAGCGTCCCTTGAAGAGACCGACGAAACCGGCATCCGGACCGGACTTCTCGGTTCCGGCGATGGGATGGCCGGGAATGAAATGCACGGTGTCGGGCATATGCGGCTTCATCTGCGCGATGACGGAGGCCTTGGTAGACCCCACATCGGTGACGATCGAGCCCGGCTTGAGATGCGGCGCGATTTCAGCCGCAACGCTTCCCGAAGCGCCGACGGGCACGGAAACGATGACGAGGTCCGCGCCATTCACCGCTTCCGCAGCAGACTGCACATAGGCATCGCCGAGGTCGAGTTCTTCCGCGCGCTTCAGCGTCTCGGGGCTTCGGGTGCAAATGGTGACATGGCCGGCAAGGCCCTTGGCCTTGATGTCCCGCGCGATCGAGGACCCGATCAGGCCGATCCCGATCAAGGTGACGCGCTCGAAAGCCATGCTGCCCATAAGTCGAACCCCCGCTTTATCCGGAGTTTGCTCTAGACGGAATGCCCGATCTTGTCGAGGTGTCCGGGGCTTATCACCCGAGCAAATGCGGCGGCGTCGAGCGACCCGACACGCCCTGCGGTGCGAGCACGGGCACGAAGACGCGGCGTGAGGCCCGGACCGCCACAGGCAGGCCCTGATAGAGCCGTTTCTGTGCCTCGACCACGATGACGCCAGAAAAGGCCGGCCAGAGATAGCGCCCCGCCTTTTCGAAGCCGCGGCGGAGCCGGAGGAGACCAGAGAGCCGGGTGGGCGGAAAGAACAGCGCCTCCGCCGTTGCCCCGGGCGTGAAATTGGTTTCCCGGAGCAGCCGGGTCAGCTGTCCGCGCGAATAGGGACGCCCCGTTCCGAAGGGCGTATAGTCCAGCTGCGCCCAGACCCCACGCCGGTTCGGGACGACGATGACGAGCCGTCCGCCCGGCGCCAGTACCCGCCACATCTCCTTCAGCGTCTCTCCCGGATTTTCGGCAAATTCCAGCGAATGGACCATGAGAATGCGGTCGACGGAAGAATCCGGCAGCGGCAGTTCCTCCTCGAAGACGAGGGCCGTCAGCGAGAGATCGCCGGGCGGCCAGTTGATCGCGCCCTGCCCCGCCGGCATGAAGGCGAACGTGCGCTCGGTGCCGTGTCGGAAGCGGTCGAGATAGGGGGTGGTGAAGCCCAGACCGACCAGTCTTTCCTCGGGAAGTGCCGTCCAGAGTTTCGTCAACGCAGTCACGATCGACTGCTCCGCCATGCGGCCGAGCTCGGAATGGTAAAACTGGCGGAGGTCGACGATATCGGCGTGCATAAAGCCAATGTTATCAGCGGGCGGGTGGACTTCAAGGCCGCAATCCCTACATTACGGACCATATTTATGCCGTCGGAGCGCCTTTATGGAAGCCTTGCAAATCGAATGTTTTCCCTGCCGGAGCGACAATTTCGGTGTCCTCCTGCATGATCCCGAAACCCTTTTGACGGCCAGCATCGATGCACCGGAAGAGGCGGCGATCGTGGCGGCGGCGGACAGGCGAGGCTGGAAGATCAGCCATATCTTCACGACACATCACCACCCCGATCACGTCGAGGCCAATCTGGCGCTCAAGGAGCGGTTCGGCCTGTCGATAATCGGTCCGGCCTCCGAGGCGAAGAAGATCCCGGGCATAGACCGCACGGTGGCGGACGGCAGTTCCTTCCTCTTCGGCTCCAATACGGTGCGCGTGATCGAAACGCCCGGCCATACTGCCGGCCATGTCTGCTATCACCTGCCCGATGCCAAGCTGCTCTTTGCCGCCGATACGCTGTTTGCGCTCGGCTGCGGACGTCTCTTCGAAAAGCCCGCCTCCGACATGTGGGCCTCGCTGCAGAAGCTCGCCGCCCTGCCGGACGAGACGGTCGTCTACTTCGGCCACGAATATACCCAGTCCAATGCACGCTTCGCGCTCACGATCGATCCCGACAATGTGCGGCTGCGCAACCGCGCGCAGGAGATCGACGAAATGCGCGCGAATGGCCGCTTCACCGTACCGACGACGATCGGCCTCGAAAAGGAGACGAACCCGTTCCTGCGGGCGGGAGATCCTTCGATCCGCGCGCTGCTCGGCATGCCGGATGCCTCGAACGAGGACGTGTTGGCGGAAATCCGCAGGCGCAAGGACAATTTCGGGGCGCGCTCGGCCTCAACCTTCCAGCGGCCAGCCGAGCAGGATGAGGAGGTGGGCGAGATAATA
>CAMFHT010000282.1 GCA_945952245.1 uncultured Rhizobium sp.
GTCGGGGCTGTCCCAGTATTCGGCAAACTTCGGCGTTACCTTGAGAACGCGAATATCCGGATCGTCGGGGCTGTCCCACCAGGCCTTGGCGGGCGTCGACCAAAGCTCGCGGATGCGCTCGCGGTCGTTCGAGACCTCAGCCTCGCCGGAAAGCGACACGTATTTCTGGCCGCCAGGGTCGGAGAATGACAGACAGACATTCGGCTTCGTCTCGATTTCGTCGTCCTTCGGGCTCTGGCTGTCCGTCAGGAAGTAGATGGCATTCTCGATGGGCTCGAAATGCGCCGACATCGGACGCGCGCGGAGATCATCGCCGACATGGGTTGTCAGCATGCAGACGCCAATATCCTTCATCAGCTTCCAGGTGCGGTCGATATCGTTCTCGGTGCTTGCCATAGGGGCTTTCCTTTCCGTTGATTAAGACCAGAGCCGGCCAGTTCAGACCGCCGGCTCCGGCATTTCCGTCAGGGCACGGGCTGGTTAGCCAGCCGAGCCGAGCTTCTGGACGTGTTCGAGATGCTTCTCGAGCGTCGGCAGGGTCTTCTTCGCGAAGGCACCCAGCGCCTTGTCGTCAGGGTTTTCCGAATAGTTCTTGAACAGCGTCACGGCTTCCATGTGCGCCTGGGTCTGGGCGGTGATGTAGGCCCTGTCGAAATCGGCGCCGTTGGCAGCTTCCAGTTCCTGCAGCGCGGCTTCATGCTTGGCGGAAAGTTTCTTGGCCGGCGTCAGGCCGCCCTTTTCCGCAGCCTCTTCGAAGCGCTTGCCGGCCTTCGTGTGATCCTCGATCATCATCTCGGCGAAGTGCTTCACGTCCTTGGACTTTGCATGCTTCTTCGCAAGCTTGCTGGATTCGATCTCGAACATGTTGGCGCTCGCGGCCTGTTCGGCGAACGAGGCCTTGTCCAGGGACATTGCCGCGCCGGTCGCGCCAGCCGACGTCGCCTGGGCATTGTCCGACTTCTTCGGGGCGGTATCAGCCGACGTGGTACCCGAGGAGGTGCCGGATGCAGCCGAACCAGAGTCATTGGTCATGGTGCCGGAGGCAGCCGACCCGGTGCCGCCGGTCTGCGAGCCCGTGGTGGCGGCATCGGTCGCATTGGTGGTGCCGCTGGCGGAGGTCTGTGCCGAAGCGTTGATCGCGCCGAAGCCCATGCCGACGGTGATGGCAAGAGCAGCTACGCCGTATTGCAGGGTGGTTTTCATGATTGGTTTCCTTCCGTTTATTCCTCGGCCGCGAAGGCCGTCTCGGTTTCGGGAGAGGCGTGATCCGCCACCCCCGGCTGCCGGCGCGACCTCGTCATGCCGGAAAAATCGTTGGGCGCGCGCCTTCGGTGCGCCCTGACACGCCTTCGATTGAAATCGGGCCGCAAGGTGCGGCACCCCGTTTCGCGGCGCATGGACTGACAGAACATCCGAACCCATCAATGGTTCCGGCCGTACCAAGCGCCGGGACTGCGGAACGGGAAGACAGAGGCGCCGGTTTGCCATGCAGCCAAAGATGGAGGTTTGGGAATGGAGCCACTCAAGGGAGAGAACTGGCGACACGTCTGCGTCGATATGCAGAGGATGTTTGCAGACGAGTCGCCGTGGCAGGTGGAATGGGCGGAGAAGATCCTGCCGCGGATCGTCGAGTTGACCGAAGCGGCACCGGAGCGGACCATCTTCACGCGCTTCATCACGCCGGAACGACCCGAAGACATGCCCGGGCGATGGCAGGACTATTACCGGAAATGGTGGATGATGACGCGCATGCACCTGAACCCCGCCATGCTGAACCTCGTGCCGGAACTCGCCCGCTACACGCCTCCCGCGCAGGTCTTCGACAAGCCGGCCTACAGTCCCTGGCTCGACGGGCGGCTGCACCGGCATCTGCAGGCCGATGGGGTGACGACCCTTGCCGTTTCCGGCGGAGAGGCGGATGTCTGTGTGCTCGCGACCGTGTTGACCGGCATCGATCTCGGCTACCGCATCATCATCCTCACCGATGCGGTCTGCAGTTCAGCAGATCCGACCTTCGATGCCTCGCTCTATGTGATGGGAAGTCGGTTTTCGGTCCAGGCGGACATGGTGGCGACGGAAGAGTTCCTCGACGCCGTGGGCTGATGCACGCCCTTGAAAAGGAAGAAGGCCCGCGCCGTCATGGCGCGAGCCCATCCCCGAACGTCATGTCCAGGACAGGCCTCTCTTACCCGCTCGCGACGGCATCCTCGTCATGAGGAGAAGCCGGGGCCTGGTAGCCTGTCCGAGGCCTGAAGGCCTCGCCCTAACAACGGCAGGACACGCAAAAACGTTCCCGCGTCAGTTGATGCGGGCCCAGCTCACGCTCTTGCAGACGATGCCGCCGAGAACACAGCCCCGCGTCGTCATGCTGTCGCCCTTGACGCTGAGCGTCATGCGGAAGTTCATGTTGCGCTGCGGATCGAAAGCCGTCCCCTTGTAGGTCGCCTTGTCCTCCGGCTTCAGTGTCATGACCAGCACGTCGCCGGTCTTTTCGTTCTTCACGCCGGGCTTGATCCAGGTATTGGTGGCGCAGATGTTCTCGCCGCAGGGCGCGACCTTGACCTTGGTCACGCCGTCTCCCCGCGCCCAGTTGCCCATGGGGCCTGCCGTATCCGCGAGCGCGGTGCCGCCCGCCAGCTGCGAAACGCCAAGCCCGAGGGCCAGAAACAGGATGATCTTCTTCATGCGGTCACTCCTTTTCCTGCACCGGTAAACCGGCGCGCCATGTCCTGCAATGTGGGATACCGCCTATAAGACGCGGCAATCCGGCGAAAAGTTTCAACGGCATCGTTTCTCAGCTTGCAGCACCCAGATTTTTGACCCGGAATTGAAACTCCCGGCCACTTCAGTCCGTCTTGCGCATTGAAACTTGCGTGCGAGGAAGGACATCATGGACGTGACTGTTTTGATTGGGCTGGCCCTGCTGATGTCGCTGATCATGGCGCTGGCCTGGGCCGTACAGCGCGTCACCGGCGCGAGCGGCTGGGTGGACACGATCTGGTCCATTGCCGTCGGCATCGGTGGTCTTGCTGCCGCTTGGGCTGCCGACGGCACGCCGGAGCGCGGCTGGATGGCAGCCGTGCTCGTCGGTCTCTGGTCGCTGCGGCTTGCAGGGCACATCGGTTTTCGCACCCATGGCGCAGGCGAAGACCCGCGCTACGAGAAGCTGATCAAGGAATGGGGCTCAGCAGCGTCCCTCCGGCTCTTCCTCTTCCTGCAGGTGCAGGCGGTTTGTGCCTTCGTGCTCGTGCTTGCGGTCTACGTAGCCGCCTCGGGCAAGGCGCCCTTCCCTCAAATCACTGATATTGCCGGTGGGGTTCTTTCGATCGTTGCGCTTGCCGGCGAGGCGCTGTCCGATCATCAGCTGCAGCGTTTCCGCAAGACGCCGGAGGCAAAGAAGGGCGTGATGGAGCAAGGGCTCTGGGCCTATTCGCGCCACCCTAACTACTTCTTCGAATGGCTGTTCTGGTGCGGCTGGTTCGTGATCGCGCTCGGCCAGCCCGAATGGTGGGCCTGGTTCGCGCTCCTCGCGCCGATCCAGATGTACTGGCTGCTCGTCCACGTCTCTGGAATTCCGCCGCTCGAGGAGCACATGTTGAAGAGCCGCGGCGATGCCTTCAGAGATCTGCAGTCACACGTCAACGCCTTCTTCCCCGGCCCGCGCCGTGATTCCCCTGCCCTTTCCGCACCCTCCAAGGAGACCCGCCCATGAACATGATCGCCCTTGCCATCAATGCCGCCGAGCGGACCTCCCTGCCCGACAGCCTGACGCTTGCGGGGATCGACTTCCTGTGCGGACGCACCCGCCGGCGCCTCGACACCACACCGGCCTCGGTGGAGGAAGCCTTTGCGGAGACCATGCGGCACTATCCGGTCGCCGTGCACACGGATGCGGCCAACGAGCAGCATTACGAACTGCCGCCGGAGTTCTTCTCTCTCGTGCTCGGGCCCCAGCGCAAGTATTCCAGCTGCCTCTACCCGACCTCGAAGACGACGCTGGCCGAGGCCGAGAATTTCGCGCTTGCGGAGACGGCCGCCCATGCCGAGATCCAGCACGGCCAGACCATCCTCGAACTCGGCTGCGGCTGGGGTTCGCTTTCTCTCTACCTCGCGGGCAAGTACTCGGAGGCACAGGTCACCTCCGTTTCCAATTCCGCCTCGCAGCGCGGCTATATCGAGGCCGAGGCGAAGCGGCGCGGCATCACCAACCTTACCGTCATTACCGCCGACATGAACGATTTTGCCACGGACAAACAGTTCGACCGCATCGTTTCCGTGGAAATGTTCGAGCACATGTCGAACTGGCAGGCCCTGCTCGAGCGCGCGCGCGGCTGGCTGAAACCCGATGGCCGCATGTTCCTGCATGTCTTCACCCATCGCGACCGGTCCTACCGCTTCGACCACAACGATCCCGCGGACTGGATCGCCCAGCACTTCTTCACGGGCGGCATCATGCCGGCGCACGACCTGCCGCACCGCTTCCCCGACGTGTTCCGGGTGGAAAAGGAATGGCGCTGGAACGGCACGCATTATCGCCGGACCGCCCTGCACTGGCTTGAAAACATGGATCGGGCCGATGCTGCCGTCAGCAAGATCCTGCGCGAGGTCTACGGCAGGGACGCCGATCTCTGGAAGCGCCGCTGGCGGCTGTTCTTCCTTGCGACCGCCGGCCTCTTCGGCCACGCCAATGGCGAGGTCTGGGGCGTCGGTCACTACCTGCTTGCGCCGGTGCAGGCAAAGGACGAGGCAAATGGCTGACCGGGTACTGGAAGGAACGGAGGCGAAGGCCCCGCTCGATGCGCTGACTGCCGCGAGCGTCACCGTCGCCTGGGTCATTGCGCTCAACAAACCGTTCTATCCGCTCTATGTCTGGTACCTCGCCGGCGACGGCGTCGCCGTCTCCGCATTGACGGTCATTGCCGCGCCGTTCTTTGCGGCGCTGGCGCTGACGGCCCGGCGCAACCCGTTCCTGACACGGCTCGGCGTCCCGCTTCTCGGCATCATCGACACTGTCGCGGCGGGAAAGTTTCTGGGGCAATCGGCAGGCACGGAGCTCTTTCTCGCGCCCTGCATGCTGCTGATCGCGCTCTTCTTCCGGGCCGAGGAAAAATGGTGGCAGCGCGGCATGGCCTGCCTCTGCTTCCTCGCCTTCTTCGTCTTTCACGGGAGAATGGGGGCGCCTCTTTATGCCTGGAGCCCGGAGGCGATCCAGTCGCTCTTCACGCTCAACGCCTTTTCGGTGGCAAGCCTGATGGCCTTCGTCACACTTCGTACCGCGGGCATTCCGCGGGGCTGAGGGGGACGCCCCTCAGCTTTTTTGTTTTATGCGGCTGATGCTGCGGGAGGTACCCCCCTCTGTCCTGCCGGACATCTCCCCCTCAAGGGGGGAG
>CAMFHT010000283.1 GCA_945952245.1 uncultured Rhizobium sp.
GACATCTGCGGCGAATGGGAGAACGCGGCACGAGCCGCCGGACCGCGCGCCCGCCTATCTCAGCCAGTGCCGGCAGAGCTGCCTGGCGGAAGGCAGCGCGGCGCTTTGCGAGCGCTTCTGCGCCTGCACGCTGGACGGTCTGAAGAAGGGCAACATGCTGGACGGCCTGCAGACGGGCAAGATTCCCGTCGAAGACGAGCGCATCCAGGGACTGGCGCTGCAGTGCTCCATGGATGCACAGCAGCAGAAATAGCGCTCAGGTCCCGACGCCTATTTCCGCGAGCCTCGTGAGGCAGGCCTCCTCGACATTGTCGAGTTCAGCCAGCGTATCCTCGATGTCCTTGCGCTTCTGGCGCAGCTCGTCACGCTTCTCGTCCACCCGCTTCATCAGCAGCTTGAGCTGGCCGATCTCGCCCGGCGGCTCCTTGTAGACCTGTATGATCTCGCGGATCTCGGCAATGGTGAAGCCGATCCGGCGGCCGCGCAGGATTTCCTGGATCAGCGCACGGTCTGCCGGACGGAAAAGGCGCGTACGGCCCCGGCGTTCGGGCTGGATCAACCCTTCGTCCTCGTAAAACCGCAGCGTGCGGGTCGAGACGCCGAATTCGCGCGTCAATTCCGTAATCGAATAGTACTTCTTCACCACTTCCAGATTCCTGATGGGGAGCTTCAGGTCATGCGTATGCCGCGCATGGTTATATCTCGCCATCGTATCTCTACTTACGTAAAAGTCAATTTTCTAGCGCGCCGCGCTAGTGGAGAGCGAACCACCACGTGGCAATTCCCAGGAATGAGAAGAAGCCGCACACATCCGTGATGGCCGTCACGAAGACGGCCGAGGAGACGGCCGGATCGGCTCCACTCCTGTCCAGGAACAGCGGGATGAGAATGCCGACCATGGCCGCGACGAGGAAGTTGATGATATTCGCCACCGCAAACACGCTTCCGAGCTGATAATCGTTGAACCAGAATCCCGCGACGACGCCCATGACCGTCGCGAGCGCCAGGCCGTTGGCGAGCCCGACGCCAGCCTCGCGGCGAATGATGCGGGGTGCGTTGTAGAGGTCGAGCTCGCGGGTGGCGAGCGCGCGCACGGACACGGTCATGGTCTGCGTGCCGGCATTGCCGCCGATGGCGGAGACGATCGGCATGAGCACGGCGAGCGCCACCATCTTCTCGATCGAATGGTCGAAGAGGCCGATGATGCTGGCGCCGAGCGCGGCCGTCAGCAGGTTCACGTAGAGCCAGGGCAGGCGCGAGCGGGCGATCGAGATGACATTGTCCGACAGCTCTTCGTCGCCCACGCCGGCGAGGCGCTTGATGTCCTCGTCCGCCTCCTCGTGGATGACGTCGACGATGTCGTCGATGGTCAGCACGCCGACGAGCCGGTTGTTCTCGTCCACGACGGCGGCGGAGAGAAGGTCGTACTGCTCGAAGAGCTGGGCCGCCTCTTCCTGGTCCATCTCTGCCGGGATGGGATAGCTCGTCTCGCGCATGATCTCCTCGATGCGCACCTGCCGCTTGGAGCGGAGGATGACGTCGAGATCGACCGCGCCGAGCAGCTTGAAGGTCGGATCGATGACGAAGATCAGCGAGAACTGTTCGGGCAGGTCCTCGCCATTGCGGAGATAATCGATCGTCTGTCCAACGGTCCAGAACGGCGGCACGGCGACGAACTCCGTCTGCATGCGGCGGCCGGCCGAGCTTTCGGGATAGTCGAGCGCACGGCGGAGCCGCACCCGCTCGGTGAAGGGCAGCTGCGCGAGGATCTCCTCGCGGTCCTCCTCGTCGAGGTCCTCGAGAATGTAGACGGCGTCGTCCGAATTCAGGTCACCGATCGCCTCGGCGATCTTCTCGTTCGGGATCTGCTCGAAGATCTCGAGGCGGATCGCCTCGTCCACTTCTGTCAGAGCCGTCATGTCGAAATCGTCGCCGAGCAGCAGGATCATCGCGATACGCTGGTCCGGCTGCAGCGCGGCGATCAGGTCGCCGAGTTCCGATTCGTGCAGGCGCGCCACGTTCTGGCGCAGGAATAGCGTGTCCCGGTCGGCAATCGCGGCTGAAACGAGAAGCAGGAAATCCGGGCGGATCGCGCCGTCCTCGGTATAGATGTCGACGTTCTCTTCCTGGGGCTTGCGGTTGCGGACCTGTTCCAGAGTTTCCGTCATGGCCCGCCCTCGCTCACTGATGTTGACTGTTCGTCGTCAAGGCCCCGATAAAGGTGTAAAACCTTTTGTTCCACAAGCGGATAGCGGCAGGTTTCCTATGCTCGTTGAGAAGCGCCCGCCGCATCAAACGCTCGTTTCCCTGCTACCTCAAGAGAGGGGCGAGGTCCAGCGCGGAAATGCTGAAAAACCGGAGGTCTTCCGCCTGATTTGGCAAAGCCCGGAACCGCATGTAGTTTCAGGTGAAATATGCCCGCAAACAGGGAAGAAGAATGACCGTCCTGCCCATCCTCCGCTATCCTGATCCCGGCCTGAAACAGCGCTGCGAGCCCGTGACCGCGTTCAACGAGCACCTCGAAAGGCTGGCGGATGACCTTCTCGACACCATGCGCCACGCGCCCGGCGTCGGAATCACCGGGGGCCATGTGGGTCGTTTCTTTCGGATCGTGGTGATCGAGCTGAAGCCCGGCGAGCCTAGGGTCTACGTCAACCCTCAGATCCTCAGTGTCTCCGAGGAGCGAATCGTGGCGACGGAGGGAAGCGTCTCCATGCCGGGCGTGACGGAGGAGATCGAGCGGCCCCGCGCCATCCGGCTTTCCTACCAGGATCTCGCCGGCGAGAGACACGAGGCCGTCATGTCCGGCTTCGAGGCGGTGTGCATGCAGCACGAGATCGACCAGCTCGACGGCATCTTCTGGCTCCAGCGCCTGTCGCGGCTCAAGCGGGACCGGGTGATCAAGAAATTCCAGAAGGCAGGCCGCTGACCTTTTCTGCCGGCACCTGCACCGTCTCGCCGAAGACGCGCTCGAACGCGTTGCGAAGGCGGATGTCCACATCCGGCAACATGACGGGCAGGCCAAGGTCGACCAGGCTCGTTACGCCATAGGCGGTAATGCCGCAGGGCACGATGCCGCCGAAATGCGTGAGGTCGGGATCCACGTTCAGCGAGAAGCCGTGGAAGCTCACCCAGCGGCGAAGGCGGATGCCGAGCGCCGCCACCTTGTCCTCCGCCATGGAGCCATCCGGCAGGCGCGGCTTTTCCGGCCGGCGGACCCAGACGCCGACGCGCTCCTCTCGGCGCTCGCCCTTGACGTTCATGTCGTCCAGCGTGCCGATGACGACTTCCTCCAGCGCCGCGACGAAGGCACGGACGTCCTGCTTCCGCCGTTTGAGATCGAGCATGACATAGCCGACCCGCTGGCCGGGGCCATGATAGGTGTATTCCCCGCCCCGACCCGTCGCATGCACGGGAAAGCGGTCCGGGTCGATGAGGTCCTTGGAATCGGCGCTGGTACCGGCGGTGTAGAGCGGCGGATGCTCCAGCAGCCAGACGAGCTCATCCGACCTGCCCTCGGCAATGGCGGCCACTTCCTGCTCCATGAAGGCAACGGCATCTTCATAGCCCACCAGCCCGTCGCTGATCACCCACCGCACCGGCGGTGAACCGGGCACGGGCCCGAAAAGCTTTCCGAGATCATTTCTTTGCATGAGATTCTCCGGCCGCGGGGTGGCCTTATCAAGGTATGCTCCCCCATATGGGGATGCCTAAGCCTAGATGGCAAAAAAACTTTTGGCTGCCAAGGCCCGGCAAACCAAGGGCTTTGCGGTGCATGAAAGCGAACAATGTGAAGCTTTTGAAAAAATCTCGAAAACCGCCCTTGCACCCCCCCAAGCCTTTTGCTACATGCAGCCCCGCCGGAGCAATTCGGCCTACCACGATGCGGTCGTGGCGGAATTGGTAGACGCGCAGCGTTGAGGTCGCTGTGGGGCAACCCGTGGAAGTTCGAGTCTTCTCGACCGCACCAAAAAAACCCGGCTTTCGAGCCGGGTTTTTTGTTTTTGTAGCGAATCCGCAATGGTTTGCGTGTCGACTGAAATCATGTCCGTCGTGCAATGGAGCTAGGCTCATCTGGGCACGCTACTTGGGTTTCGATGTGTCGTCTTCCCGCAAGCCAAGGACAACCATCAATCCGACAAGCATCAGCAAGGCCGCCACGAAAAAAGGAAGTCCTGGAATGTGAACACTAAGTTCGGGGTCGACTCCGACCGCAAAGAGCTTGGCAAAAACCCAAGGGCCGAAAAAACCCGCGAGGCCAAGAAGGCAGGAATTCGCGCCTTGCAGCCGGCCTTGCTCCCCAACCTCGACTTCCTTCGTCATCAGCGCGTATACGGAAGGTTGGGCAAGGCTCCACATTTCCATGATAGGAATAGCCAGCAAAAAAACGATACCTGCAGCGGCTGCGCCATAAATCATGAAGCCCGCGATGCCCATTACGAAACCGACAATGGTCAGGATCTTTTCCGGCACCCTTTTCGACAATGGGCGCATGATCCCGCCTTGGATGATGATGTAGGCAATCCCCACACCGGCCAAAGTCAAGCCGACCTGCCGGCCGTCCCAACCATAGCGATACGTCATGTAAAGCACAGTGCAAGCTGGGAAGACCTGTTGAGCGGTGTGCAGTATGAAGCTGAGGACGCCGAGGCGGGACAACTGACCGGTCCGGAGAAGAAGTTTCAGCGACACAAATGGGTTTGCGGAGCGCATGGAAAATCGCACGCGTAAATGGGGTGCGAGAGACTCGGGCAAGACGAGTGTACCATAGACGAAATTGGCGAAGCCGAGCACCGCAGCCGCTATGAACGGAAGCCGGAGTTCAAAATGTCCGAGAAAACCGCCAATCACCGGCCCCAGGACAAAACCTAATCCGAAAGCAATGCTTAGCATCGAGTAGGCGCCAGCGCGTCGATCCTGTGGGGTCGTGTCGGCAATATAGGCATAAGCGGTCGAGACCGTTGCAGAGCATATGCCAGACAGACAGCGCCCCACAAAAAGCACCCACATAGCCGGGGCGAAGGCCATGACAAGATGATCGATCGCCAGTGCAAGATTCGACATGAGGACGATCGGTCTTCTGCCGAAGTGATCTGACACCGTCCCGATGACGGGAGAGGCGAGAAACTGCATCAGCGCCCAAATTGAAATAAAAATTCCGAGCATGTCGGCGGCAGCCGTGAAGTCTTGCCCGAGAAAACCCAGGATCAGCTGCGGCAAGACGGGGACGACAATCCCCATGGATATAACGTCCAAAAGCACCGTAACGAAAATGAATGGCAATGCGGGCTGGCGCGAAGGCGTGGTCGAGGTCTCGTCACCGTCAATCATTGAATTCTTGCTCGTACGGCTTTGAGAAGATCGAACTCTATTTCCTTC
>CAMFHT010000284.1 GCA_945952245.1 uncultured Rhizobium sp.
GTGCCGCCCAGCCCCGCAAGCGCCTGCCTGACCGGCACAGGTGGACGCCAATCGAGCGTCTTCATCGTGTCCCCGATATCGACCTGCAGATTGTCCAGCAGACGGATGGCGAGGTTGCGTTTCCCGAGCATCGCCGCCGCCCCCCAGAGAAGCGCGGGCGGCACGGGAATGCCGACGGAGCGCTTGCCGAGGACTTTGGCGAGCGTCGTCAGCAGTTCATGCGTGGAGAGATCCTCGCCGTCGCTCGCGAGAAAGACGTGGCCGGGAGCATTGGGATGCTTGAGGGTCGTGAGGATGAGATCGCAGAGATTGCCGACATGGATCAGCGAGCGCCGGTTGTGCACGAGCGCAAAGGGCGACGGCACGCCGCTCTTCGCCCAGCGCATCAGGCTCTCGAAATTGCCGCCAACGCCGGGACCATAGACCAGCGGCGGGCGGATGATGACGATTTCGAGCCCGGTCTCGCGCCCGAGCTTCAGCAGGACAGCCTCGGCCTCCGCCTTGGAGAGACCGTAGTGGTCCTGCGGCGCGGGCGCGTCGGCTGCGGTGAAGGGGTGGCCTGCGTCGGTGCGTTCGCCATTCACCTTCACCGAACTCACGAAGACGAAGCGGCGGATGCCGGCACGGGCTGCCTGTTCGGCCAGGTTCAGCGTGCTGCGCACGTTCACCGCCCGGAAGGCGTCGAGCGGATCGCTCGCCGTCTCCTGCATCACGTGCACGCGGGCGGCGAGATGGATCACGGTCTCGACGCCTTCGAGAAAGGGACGCCAGTCCATGTCCGGTTCGCCCGATATGGTCGAGAGCCCGGGCACACGCCCACGGGACACGCCGCGGGCTGCAAGCCCCCGCGCCGCCATCTCCCGCATCAGATGCGAGCCGACGAAGCCGGACGCGCCGGTGACGAGCGTGATCGGCATGTGCTGCCCTCCCCTCGAGGCCGCGCTCAGGCGCGCTCTTCCCAGACCTGCGCCAGTTCGACGATGGTGCGGACGGCCTTTTCCATGTCCTGGCGGCTCACCCATTCGAGCGGCGAATGGAAGGCATGGCCGCCGGCGAAGATGTTCGGACAGGGAAGGCCCATGAAGGAGAGCCGCGAGCCGTCCGTGCCGCCACGGATGCTGCCGCGCACCGGCTCCATGCCGGCCCGGCGGATCGCCTCCACTGCATTCTCCACGATCTCGGGATGGCGGTCGAGCACCAGCTTCATGTTGCGGTACTGCTCCTTGACCTCGAAGCGGTAGGTGGAGCCGGGATAACCGGCCATGACTTCCTTCACGATGCCTTCCAGCAGGACTTCCTTCGCGTGCAGCCCTTCCTCGGTGAAGTCGCGGATGATCAGGCTGATATGTGCCTTCTCCATGGAGCCGGTGAGATCGGTCGGGTGGATGAAGCCCTCGCGACCCTCCGTCGTTTCCGGAGCCATGTCCCGCGGCAGCCGGTCGATGATCGCGCCGGCGATGCGGATCGCGTTTTCCATGCGGTCCTTGGCGAAGCCGGGATGGATCGCGACGCCCGTGATCTCGATCTCGACGCCATCGGCGGAAAAGGTCTCGTCTTCGATATGGCCGGCGGTCTCGCCATCCATCGTGTAGGCGAAATGCGCCCCGAGCTTCTTCAGATCGACCTTGTTGACGCCGCGGCCCACTTCCTCGTCCGGCGTGAAGAGGATCTTGATCGTGCCGTGCTTGATCTCCGGATTGGCGATCAGCTCCGCCGCCGCCGTCATGATCTCGGCAATGCCGGCCTTGTCGTCTGCGCCGAGAAGCGTCGTGCCATCCGTCGTCACGAGGTCGTTGCCGATCTGGTTGAGGAGTTCCGGATGCTCGCTCACGCGGATGATACGCGAGGGATCGGCCGGCAGCACGATGTCGCCGCCGGGATAACCGCGGATCAGCTGCGGCTTCACGCCCGTGCCGGAGAAATCGGGCGCCGTATCCACATGGCTGCAGAAGCAGATGACGGGTACGGTCTTTTCCGTGTTCGCCGGGATCGTGCCATAGACATAGCCGTGCTCGTCCAGATGCGCATCGCCGACGCCGATCGCCTTCAGCTCTTCCACCAGCAGCCGGCTCAGGTCCTTCTGCTTCTCCGTCGTCGGCTGGGCGGTGGAGCGGGGGTCGGATTGCGTATCGATCACGACATAGCGAAGGAAACGGTCGAGCACGGTATCGGTCATGGAGATCTCCGGATTGGTGCTGAAATGGGTCAGCCCTATGTAGAAGATCGCGGAGGGCGGTCAACCGGTATCCACGGATCGTGCCTGTCATTGCATCATGGCCATGACGCGCTAGAGGTGGTGAAAAGCTCGGAGAACAGCATGAACAGGATCCTCGTCACCGGCGCCGCAGGCTTCATCGGCTTTCACGTGGCGCGGCAGTTGCTGGAGCGGGGCGATGCCGTCATCGGCTTCGACGTCGTCAACGATTACTACGACCCGGCGCTGAAGCAGGCGCGCCTCGCCGAGCTTGCCGCCTATCCGGCTTTCACCTTCGTCAAGGGTGACATCGCCAACCGCTCGGCGATGGAGGATCTCTGGCGCGTGCAAGGCCCGTTCACGCGCGTGATCCACCTCGCGGCGCAGGCGGGCGTGCGCTACTCGCTCGAAAACCCCTATGCCTATGTCCAGAGCAATTGCATGGGCCACGTGACGGTTCTCGAAATGTGCCGGCACACGGAGGGTTTCGAGCATCTGGTCTATGCGAGTTCCAGCTCCGTCTATGGCGGCAACCGCGCGCTTCCCTATTCCGTCGACCAGGACGTCAGCCGGCCGATCTCGCTCTATGCCGCGACCAAGCGCGCCGACGAGCTGATGAGCCATAGCTACAGCCATCTCTTCGGCATTCCGCAGACGGGCCTGCGCTTCTTCACCGTCTACGGCCCTTGGGGAAGGCCGGACATGGCGCCAATCATCTTCGCCAGGGCAATCGCCGAAGGCCGCAGGCTGCCGCTCTTCAATGGCGGGCATATGAAGCGCGACTTCACCTATATCGACGACATCGTCTCCGGCGTCATCGCCTGCCTCGACAATCCGCCGGCAAGACAGGCGGGTGAAGCCCTCGCCCGCATCCTCAACATCGGCAACAACAGAAGCGAGAACCTTCTCGACTTCGTGCGCCTGATCGAGCGGGAACTGGGCCGCAAGGCCGAGATCGAGCTTCTGCCCATGCAGGCAGGCGACATCGAGGAAACCTATGCGGACGTGACGGAGACGACGGAGGCGGTGGGCTACCGGCCGACGACGACCATCGAAGAAGGCGTTCCGAAGTTCATCGCCTGGTTCAAGCAATATTACGGGACAAACTGACGGCCCGCTTCGCCAGCCGCTTTTCATTCGCGCCTGATCCCATACACTCCGCTTCGGTTAAATGATCGATCGGGGGATTTGGATCATGAACAGACTGGTTCTGGCGCTGCTCGGGATGGCGCTTTGCGCACTGCCCGTCCATGCGGACGAGCTTCTGGGCAGCTATAGCGCCTATATCGGCAGGGCCGATCTCTACAATTCCCGGGGCATGCGGCTGACGAAGCCCTGGGAAGTCTTGCGGCAGGACCGCGCGAACGTCCACAAGTTCGGCATCCGGCAAAAGGGTGACGAGGATGACGACTTCTTCGACAGCATCGAGAACCGTGCGGCGCTCGAATACATGGTCGCCCAGGGCGAGATCAGCCGGGAGGCGACGCGCGCAATCATGAAGGGCGGCGCGACCGTGACCGTCGAGATCTACGGCAGGAACGGCCGCGGCACCTATGTGAACGTCCTGGTCAGCCGCGACTGAGACCGAAAGCCGGCCTCAGTGATGCAGGCCCGGTGCCTCGTAACCGGTCCGCTCGACATACTCGGTATAGCCGCCATTATACTGGTGGATGCCGTCGGGCGTGAGCTCCAGCACCCGGTTCGACAGCTCCGCCAGGAAGTGGCGGTCGTGGCTGACGAAGAGCATGGTGCCTTCGAAATCGGCGAGTGCCTTGATCAGCATTTCCTTGGTGTCGAGATCGAGGTGGTTGGTCGGCTCGTCGAGCACGAGGAAATTCGGCGGATCGAAGAGCATGATGGCCATGACCAGACGTGCCTTCTCGCCGCCTGACAGGACGCGGCAACGCTTCTCCACGTCGTCGCCGGAAAAGCCGAAACAGCCGGCCAGCGCCCGCAGCGGCCCCTGCCCCGCCAGCGGAAACTGGTGTTCCAGCTGCTCGAATACGGTGCGGTCGCCATCGAGCAGGTCCATGGCGTGCTGGGCGAAATAGCCGAGCTTGACGCTGGCGCCGATGGTCACCGTGCCGAGATCGGGCTCCGCCGTTCCCGTCACCAGCTTGAGCAGCGTCGACTTGCCGGCACCGTTGATGCCCATGATGCACCAGCGCTCGCGCCGGCGGATCATGAAGTCCAGCCCATTATAGATGACCTTCGAGCCATAGGCCTTGGAGACGTTCTTGAGGTTGACGACGTCCTCGCCCGAACGGGGTGCCGGGCGGAATTCGAAGGCCACCGACTGGCGGCGCTTCGGCGGCTCGACCCGGTCGATCTTGTCGAGCTTCTTCACCCGGCTCTGCACCTGCGCGGCATGCGAGGCGCGCGCCTTGAAGCGCTCGATGAACTTGATCTCCTTGGCGAGCATGGCCTGCTGGCGCTCGTACTGCGCCTGCTGCTGCTTCTCGTTCTGTGCCCGCTGCTGCTCGTAGAATTCGTAATTGCCGGTATAGGTGTTGAGCGAGCCGCCATCGATCTCGATCACCTTGTTGACGATGCGGTTCATGAACTCGCGGTCGTGCGAGGTCATCAGCAGCGCGCCTTCATAGCCCTTCAGGAACTCTTCGAGCCAGATCAGGCTTTCGAGGTCGAGATGGTTCGAGGGTTCGTCGAGCAGCATGACATCGGGGCGCATCAGCAGGATGCGGGCGAGCGCGACGCGCATCTTCCAGCCGCCGGACAGCTTGCCCACGTCGCCGTCCATCATCTCCTCGCTGAAGGAGAGACCGGCCAGAACCTCGCGGGCGCGGCCGTCGAGCGCATAGCCGTCGAGCTCCTCGAAGCGGGCCTGCACCTCGCCATAGCGCTCGATGATCGCGTCCATCTCGTCCATGCGGTCTGGGTCGGTCATCGCGGCTTCGAGCTCGCGCAGTTCGGCGGCGACCGTGCTGACGGGGCCGGCCCCGTCCATGACCTCGGCGACGGCGCTGCGGCCCTGCATCTCGCCGACATCCTGGTTGAAGTAGCCGATTGTCACGCCCTTATCGACGGAGATCTGGCCCTCGTCCGGGACCTCCTCGCCGTTGATCATGCGGAAGACGGTGGTCTTGCCGGCACCGTTCGGGCCGACGAGGCCGATCTTCTCGCCGCGATTGAGCGCGGCCGAGGCCTCGATGAACAGGATAC
>CAMFHT010000285.1 GCA_945952245.1 uncultured Rhizobium sp.
CCTCTGCCCTGCCGGGCATCTCCCCCACAGGGGGGGAGATCGATCCGGGGCACCTGCCCTGCCAGACAATGAAGATTCGATATCTGTCACGTCAGAAATGGAGCGAGCGGCAAGCGTCTCGCTGATCTCCCCCCTTGAGGGGGAGATGTCCGGCAGGACAGAGGGGGGTACTTCCCGCAGCACCAGCATGGGTACAGAGGGGGCTACCCTCTGCAGCATCCACGTGGGTATAGATGGGGCTACCGTCGCCGACATCCGCCGCCCCAAACCACCACCACCGAACGCCCAAACTGCCGTCACTTCGCCCTCGCCCGGTCTTCCGCCTGGGCCGCAAGGATCTCGCGCACCCGGTCAACCAGTTCGGCTTCCGGCACCACCACCTGGGCGACGCGGGCCTCGCGCCATTCGGTGTTGTCGGTGATCTCGCCGGAGAGGCGCTTGCCTTCGATCAGGTCCTTGATCTGCACGACGCCCTCAGCCCGCTCGTCGCCGCCCTGGATGATGGCGACGGGGGAGCCGCGGCGGTCGGCATATTTCAGCTGGTTGCCGAACTTCTTCCAGTTGCCCTGGTACATCTCGGCGCGGATGCCTTCATTGCGCAGCGCCTGGGTGAAGCGCTGGTAGCGGCCCATCGCCTCCACATCGCCATCCATGACCGTAACGAGGACAGGTGCGAGCACCTCGTCCTGCCCGAGCTTGCCGAGGTTCTTCAGCGCCGTCATCAGGCGCGAGACGCCGATGGAGAAGCCCGTGGCCGGCACCGGCTGGCCCATGAAGCGCGAGACCAGCCCGTCATAGCGCCCGCCGCCGCCGACCGAACCGAAGACGACCTTCTCACCCTTCTCGTTGGTGACGTCGAAGGTGAGCTCGGCCTCATAGACCGGGCCGGTGTAATATTCGAGGCCGCGCACGACGGAGGGATCGATCTTGATGCGGCTGCTGTCATAGCCGGCACCCGACACCAGCGCGCCGATGAGGTTCAGTTCCTCGACGCCTTCGGCACCCCTAGACGTACCTGCCACAAGCGCCGCCAGCGCATCCGCGCTTTCCGCATAATTCTTGATACCGACGAAGAAGAGAACCTTGCCGATCTGCTCCTCATTCAGCCCCGCACCCTTGGTGAAGTCGCCGCTTTCGTCCTTGCGGCCCTCGCCGAGCAGCAGGCGCACGCCTTCCTCGCCGAACTTGTCCAGCTTGTCGATGGCGCGCAGCACGTTCAGCCGCCGGGCGCCGTTCTCGTCACCGCCGAGGCCGATCGCTTCCATCACGCCGTCCAAAACCTTGCGGTTGTTGACGCGGATCACGTAATCGCCGCGCTTGATGCCGAGGGCCTCCAGCGTATCGGCCATCATCATGCACATTTCCGCATCCGACTGGACGCCGGGGGCGCCGACGCTGTCGGCATCGAACTGCATGAACTGGCGGAAACGGCCGGGGCCGGGCTTTTCGTTGCGGAAGACATAGCCCGCACGATAGGTGCGGTAGGGCAGCTGGATCTCGTTGAAGTTCTC
This sequence comes from uncultured Rhizobium sp., assembly GCA_945952245.1. Lineage (GTDB taxonomy): Bacteria > Pseudomonadota > Alphaproteobacteria > Rhizobiales > Rhizobiaceae > Gellertiella. Next base: position 1,512 of record CAMFHT010000285.1, read on the forward strand.
GGCGACGTGGCGGGCGAGCGGCGCGGTCAGGTCGTAGCGAAGGCTCATCCACTGGTCGTCGTCGTCCTGGAGCGAGAACACGCCTTCGTTCGGGCGGTCGCTGTCCGGCAGGAACTTGCCGAGCGCATCGGTATATTCGAAGAGCGGCGTTTCCACGGGGTCGAAACCGTAGCGCTCGTAGACGGCCTTGATCTTCTGAACCATCTCGTCCACGGCGCGGATATCGGCAGCCTCGCGGTCCACGAAGCCGCGCGGCAGGCGGGCCCTCAGTTTCTGCGTCTTCTTGGTCTTTTCGTTCATGATCTCAAGCCGATCCTGCCCATTGTCTCTCGGGCGGTGTCCTAGCCGATTGAGCCCGGAGCGGCAAGGGGAATGGGCGGTTTCGGCAGATCCGTGCACCGCCTCTGGCAATGCCTCGCCCCCCGTGTTATTTTAGCAGATATTGCAAAGGCATGACGAGGCGCGCATGACCCGGAAATTCGATATTCCCCAAGAGCTTTACGCCCGCGCTCTCGCCGCTGCGGAGATCCGCGGCGTCACGCCCCGCCGCTTCCTGCTCGATGCCATCCTGGAAGCCGTCGAGGACGTCGAAGATTACCAGACCGCCGAACGCGCCATGGCGCGCATCGAAAGCGGCGAGGACCAGATCATAAGTTCAGAGGAATTTTGGCGTGGGCTCGAAGTGGACCATCCAGTACAGGAAGCAGGCGCGAAAATCCGTCGAAAGGCTTGATCCACGCGAGCGCAGGCGCATCAGGGATTTTCTCGAGATCAGAGTTCTCGGCCTTCCGAACCCGAGACTGCTCGGCCTTGCCCTTCAGGGAAGCCTGGAAGGTTACTGGCGCTATCGCGTCGGCGACTACCGGATCGTTTGCGATATCAGGGACAACGAGCTAATCGTGCTGGTGATCGAGATCGATCACCGGAGCCAAATCTACAAATGATCCTGGAAGCGCTGAACTTCGTGGCAACCTGGCCGCTGACGCCGAAGGAATTCAGGCCGCATATCCGCTCTTCCGTCAGCCTCTGGTCCCGCGCCCGGCGCTGCCGCCGCGCCTGGGCTGAACATGAAGGGCACTGCCACCGGGTGATCGCCGATGCCGTTCGGGGCCTTCGTCAACGCCGCACCTGCGTGGTGCTCGGCTCCGGCCTGTTGCGCGACGTGCCGATCGGGATGCTCGCGGCGGCCTTCGACACCGTGGTGCTGGTGGACCTCGTGCATCTGGCGACGGTCCGGGTGCAGCTTCGCGGGATGCGGAACGTCCGCCTCGTCCACCGCGATCTCTCCGGCCTCGCGGAGGCGCGGGAGGGCCGGCAGCTGGAGCCGATCGCCTTCCTCCGTTCCGTGCCCTATCTGGATCTCGTGATCTCCGCCAATCTTCTGTCCCAGATCGGCGTCGGCGTCGGGCGGCAGCTGGGGGATGCTGGGGAAACAATCATATCGCAGCTGATTTCGGCCCATGTCGAGGGCCTGAAGGCCCTGCCCTGCCCCGCGCTCCTGATCACCGATACCGGCTTCGACATCCTGAACCGCGAGGGCGTGACGGAAGACCTAAGCGACCTCATGCATGGCGTGGCGATGCCGGTGCATGAGGCGGAGTGGACCTGGACCGTTGCGCCGCTGGGCGAAATCAGCAAGATCTACGCGCTCCGCCACCGCGTCGTCGCCTGCGGGCTGAACTTCCCGGCAGCAAGAAGGGAGAGCCCATGACGCTCCGCAAGCTCACCGCCATCGGCTTCGATGCCGACGACACGCTCTGGCAGAACGAGCAGTTCTACCGGCTGACCGAACAGCAGTTTACCGAATTGCTCAAGGATTTTGCGGAGGGCGAGCACATCTCGTCGCGGCTGCTCGAGGCCGAGCGCAAGAACCTTGCGCATTACGGCTTCGGCATCAAGGGCTTCACCCTCTCCATGATCGAAACGGCGATCGAAGTGACGGAGGGCCGCGTGCCGGCAAGCGTGATCGGCGATATCCTCGACATCGGCCGGACCCTGCTTTCCCATCCGGTGGAAACCATGCCGCATGCGCGCGAGGTTCTGGAGGCGCTCCGGGGCCGTACCTATCTGGTTCTCATCACCAAGGGCGATCTCTTCGACCAGGAGCGCAAGCTCGCCCAGTCCGGTCTCGGCGATTACTTCGATGCGGTGGAGATCGTCTCCGACAAATCCGCCACCACCTACCGCCGCATCTTCTCCCGCGTTGCCGACGGTCCGGAATGCGCGGCGATGGTCGGCAATTCGCTGAAGTCCGACGTGGTGCCCGCGCTCGCCGCCGGCGCCTGGGGCATCTACGTGCCGCATGCGCTCACCTGGGTGCTGGAACACGTGGAAGCACCCCGCGAGGCCCCGCGCTTCCGGGAAATCCTGGATCTTGGCAAGCTGCTGGAATTGATCGGGGAGATCGAGGGTTAGGTCTTCTTCCTGTTTTCCGCGAGATAGCGGTTGAAAAGCCGTTCGAGGGGAACAGCCACGTTCTCCAGCCCCAGCCATTTCGCGAGAGCCAGAAGCAGAGCGATCTGAAAGAGGAAAAGCATGAGATTCACATGCCATGCGAAGCCGGGAAAGAGAGTCGTATCGACAAAGAAGGATGTGACGCAGATCCAGAAGAAACGTTCCTCTCTCCGTTTGTCCTGCTCGTTCTGATAGGCTGCCTCCAGCGCAGCGGCGCTTTGGTCGATCGGTAATATAGGCTGAACAGGAAACAAATCCGGCGGCTCAGGCAGCCCTGACCCTGCCGACCCGGCGGTTGAACTCATCTGCAATATCCATGTCTGAAATAATGATCCCCCGGAGGTTGGGGCGATAGTTCTTGGCCCACGCGCCCTGCGTCCAATGGGTGATTGATACGAGTTCTGCTGGCGGACGGGATACGAGACCGGGGGCGACAGCATTTATCGTGCCAAGCTCCAAAGAGCCCTCGCAGTCTTCATCAAGCCGGAAAATATCCTGAATGGGCTTCGCACCGAACATCGCCACACGGCGGTAGAGGTCAGGCAATACGGGACCATAGTCCCAAGCCTCGAATGCCTCGTTCACGAGCGGCGCCCCATGATATCCGAGGTGATACATATGCGTCAGATAGAGGGTTTTCTGGAGAGCGAGATTAGTGATCTTCCAGTTGCCAATTTCGCAGATCCGCTGAGCAGCGCTGTCAATGGAGATTGCCATGCCCACTCCCATTCAAATCAAGACAGCAAAGGATATTAGCGATTTCTCATCCTGTCAATTTCACCGCTTCTCCGCCGTCACCTCGATCTCGTATGGCGCACCCAACCCGCGGCGGGGGGACATGCGGGCGTAGTAGGGGCGGATGATCCAGGTCGTGTCCTCTTCCGCCTGCAGTTCCTTGTCGGCATCGACACCCTGGGTGCTGAAGAGGTCGTCCGTGTCCTCGCCCTCGCTCTTGCCGTCGAAGACGACGAGGCCGACGAAGTTGTTGCGGGGCTTGAAGCGGAAGCGGAAGGTTTCGCCCTTCTTGACCTCGAGGCTGTAGACCGTGCCGCGTCCGTCGCGGGTCCAGCCGGAGAGCGTCAACGTGCCCTTGATCGGGGTGGCGATCGGCTGCAGCTTTTCGCCGGGATAGAGTTCGTAGGCTCCGGCCGGTTGCGCAATCGTCAGGCCCGCGATCAGGAGAGCACCGGCGAGCGGTGCGGCTGCGATGGTTGGGAAGAGCGAAGTCATGGGCGTTTGAACTCCTGGCGCAGGCGCTCCACCCGGTCGCGGCAGAAGCAGCCTTCGAGATGATCGTTGACGAGGCCCATGGCCTGCATGAAGGCATAGACGGTGGTGGGCCCAACGAAGGTCCAGCCGCGTTTCTTC
>CAMFHT010000286.1 GCA_945952245.1 uncultured Rhizobium sp.
TGGCCATGCTGGCCCGTCTTGCCGTGGTCGACGCCGACCTCATCCTGATGGACGAGCCGACCAACCATCTAGACCTGGAGAAGATCCTGCTCGTCGAGCGCTGGATCGCGGACCTGCCGCGCGGCAAGGCGCTTCTGGTCGTCAGCCACGACCGCGCTTTCCTGGACCGCGTGACGGACCGGACGCTCTTCCTGCGCCATCCCGAAAGCGTGCTCTTCGATCTCCCCTTCTCGGCTGCCTACGCCGCGCTCCAGGAACTGGACCTCGCCCGCGAGCGGAAATTCGACAACGACATGAAGGCGGTGAAACAGCTCAGGCGACAGGCCGCCAAGCTGAACAACATTGCGATTAACTCCGGAAGCGATCTCCTGACTGTCAAGACGAAACAGTTGAAGGCCCGCGCCAAACGGATCGAACGCTCGGCCGAGGCCGCTCACGCGGAGCGCTCGGCAGGCAAGGTGGTGCTCGCCAGCGCGCCGGTCGAGGCGCGCCTTCTTTTCCGGATCAGGCCGCTGGAGATGCGGTTGCCGGACGGTGCGCTGCTCTTCCGCAGCGGTCCGCTCCATATCGGCAAGGGCGACCGGATCGCCCTGCTCGGGCGGAACGGCACGGGCAAGAGCCGGCTGATGCAGCGGATTCAGCAGGCGGTGACGGCACCCCCCGGCGCCGACCCGGCGATCGCCATGACACCTTCGCTCACCGTCGGCTACATGGACCAGGCCCTCGCGATGCTGGAAACGACCCGCGCGCCCCTCGCAATCCTCACCGGAGCCTTCTCTCTCAGCGAAATCCGCGCGCGGAGCCTTCTCGCGGGCGCGGGGATCACCATCGAAAAGCAGGAGAAGCCGGTCGACCGCCTGTCCGGAGGACAACGGGCGAGGCTTGCGCTCCTGACGCTGCGGCTTGCCGGCCCCGGCTTCTTCCTGCTGGACGAGCCGACCAATCATCTCGACCTCGAGGCGCAGGACGCTCTCGCGCGCGAGCTTGCCGAGGAAGACCGGGCGGCGCTCATCGTCTCGCACGACCGCGCGTTTATTCGCGAGACGGCGAACCGCTTCTGGCTGATCGATCGCCGTCAGCTGATCGAGATCGAGAGCCCGGAAGATTTCTTCGACAGCCTCGCCCCCTGAACGCCGGCTCAAGCTCTCGATCCGTCTCCCCTGTCGACGTCGTCGGAAGCCCCGCCGGCGTCCGAGGCGGGCTGCGGATCGGGCGCCGGCGTGAAGCGGATCAGGAGCACCCAGGCGGTGTAGACGGTGAGCGCGCCCATGATCACCAGCCAGAAGGATGGCCCGAGATAGAGCTCGAACGCGAACCAGCTGGCGCAGACGAGCACCACGAGAACACGGACCCAGAGCGGGCGGTAGAATTTGTGCTGGGGATCGATGATCTGCATGTTTCCTCGCTTGACGGCCATCCCGAACATGGAATATTTATTCCGAAACTACTGGAAATGGCTTGTTTGTTCCATTTCAAATGGATCGTGCGGAACGCACACTGCTTTCTGGCGCGGCATAAGGCAACCCTCGAGGCACCGGAAACGGCAGGTTTCACCGGTCCACAGCAAAGAGAGACGCGACAATGACGGTAAGATTTGGTCTTCTGGGTGCCGGCCGCATCGGCAAGGTGCATGCAAAGGCGGTCAGCGGCAATCCGCAGGCGAAGCTGGTGGCGGTCGCGGACGCCTTCCCGGCAGCGGCTGAGGCGATTGCCAGTGCCTATGGCTGCGACGTCCGCACCATCGAGGCGATCGAGGCGGCGAGCGACATCGACGCGGTGGTCATCTGCACGCCGACCGACACCCATGCCGACCTGATCGAGCGCTTCGCCCGCGCCGGCAAGGCGATCTTCTGCGAAAAGCCCGTCGATCTCGACGCAGAGCGCGTCCGCGCCTGCCTGAAGGTGGTCAAGGACACCAATGCCAAGCTGATGGTCGGCTTCAACCGCCGCTTCGACCCGCATTTCGCCGCCGTGCAGAAGGCTGTCGCAGACGGCAAGATCGGCACCGTCGAAATGGTGACGATCACGTCGCGTGATCCGGGTGCCCCGCCGGTGGATTACATCAAGCGCTCCGGCGGCATCTTCCGCGACATGACCATCCACGACTTCGACATCGCCCGCTTCCTGCTCGGCGAAGAGCCGGTGGTGGTGTCCGCCCATGGCGCCGTTCTGGTGGACAAGGCGATCGGCGAAGCCGGCGACATGGACAGCGTCACCGTCATCCTCGAAACAGCCACCGGCAAGCAGGCCGTCATCTCCAATTCCCGCCGCGCCACCTATGGCTATGACCAGCGCATCGAGGTTCACGGCTCCAAGGGCGTCGTCAGCGCCGAAAACCAGCGCCCGGTCTCGATCGAGATCGCCAATGCCGACGGCTATACCCGCCCGCCGCTGCATGATTTCTTCATGACCCGCTACACCGAAGCCTATGCCGCTGAAATCGAGAGCTTCATCGCCGCCATCGAGAAGGGCGCGACGATCACCCCCAACGGCGAAGACGGCCTGAAGGCCCTGGTGCTTGCGGATGCAGCCCTCCAGTCCGTCAAGGAAGGCCGCCGGGTCAAGATCGGCTGAGCCGACTTACGATTTGGGACGTTGCGAAACCGGGCAGAGATGCCCGGTTTTTTGTTGCTCCCAAATCGGGATCACGATATGATCTCTTCATGAGGATCATTGCAAGAAGCACGCTCACGGCGTTCGTCGATAGCCTTGGCGGCAGCAAGGATGGCCTGGCGGTGAAGGCGGCATTGGACTCCTGGTTTCACGAAGTTTCCCATGCGCATTGGAAGAATAGTGCCGATATCAAGCGCCGATATGTGACGGCGAGCATCGTGACTACAGAACGCATCGTGTTCAACATCAAGGGAAATGACTACCGTCTTGTTGCCTCGGTCGATTTCAGCCGGTCCATCGTCTGGATCAAGTGGATCGGTACGCACCGGGACTATGACCGTATCGACGTCAAGGAGGTTAGGCATGAGCGCTGAAATCAGGCCCATTCGTAGCGCTGCAGATCATGAAGCAGCGCTGCTCGAACTCGAACGGCTCTGGGCAGCCCGACCGGGCACGCCGGAAGGCGATCGGCTGGACGTGCTCGCCACGTTGATAGAAGCCTATGAAGCGTCCGCATTCCCCATCGATCTGCCGGATCCGGTAGACGCCATCCTGTTCCGGATGGAACAGCAAGGCCTGACGCGCAAGGATCTGGAGCCGTTCATCGGCAGCCGTGGGCGTGTTTCGGAGATACTGGGGCGAAAAAGACCGCTGTCGCTCGACATGATCCGGCGGCTGAACCAGGAATTGGGCATTCCCGCCGATGTGCTCATCAGACCGATCCGGTCTGCAGCCTGATCACCCTTCCCCCATCATTCCCTGTGCGCGGGAGACCGCCGTGCGGTCCATGTGGCCGAGAGCGAGATCGAGGTGACCGGCGAAGACGAGGGCGGTTTCGTCGAGGATGATCTGGATCTCCGGCAGGCCCTCGCGGCGGATGGCACGGGATTGGCCCATGCCTTCGGTGAGGCCACGTTCCATGAGGTCGTAGAAGCGCACGCCCGGACCGGTGATGTAGACCGGCATCTTGCCGTTGAGGCTTTGCATGCGCCCGAGCCCCTGCCCCAGCGCCAGCCCCGCCTGGCGGAAGGCAAGCACCGCCTGCCGGTCGCCGCGGCGCGCATTGGCGGCGAGCTTCTCCATTTCGATGAGCGGCACGAAGCGGGCGGGGATGGTGTCCGCCGGCACCTCGAAGGCGGTGCGCAGGATGCCGTAGAAACCGGCGCTCGCCTCGATGCAGCCGATCGAGCCGCAGCGACAGAGCCCGCCATTGGCGACATGCAGCATGTGCCCGAAATCCGGCGCCGAGACCTGGAATTCGCCGGCCTGATCGCGCTGGGCGATGCCGAGGCCGATGCCATGGCCGAGCGAGAGCGCGCAGAGCGAACGCGGCAGCACCTCCTCGCGCCCCTCCGCCTGGCGTTCCACGAGGCGCGCCAGTGCCGCCGCCACCAGCCGCGTTTCGTTGGAAAGCAACACGTCGGGCTGCAGCGCACCGCCCCTGATGTCCCGGAAATCGATGATGTCATTGCCGAAGACGGGTGACCAGAGGAGCACCGGATCGGCCGGATCGACCAGACCCTTGCTGGAGATGGACACCACGCCGATCTCCTTCAGCCCGAGCGCCGAACGGGCGGCGAGCCGTTCGACTGCGGCGCGCAGAATGCCGGGAAAGCGCGCCGCGCTTTCCTCGTGGCCGTGGCGCACCTCGTCTATGCGGTCGATGAGGGTGCCGCCGTAATCGACCAGCGAATATTGCATGACGTCGGAGGAGATTCGCACGGCGACGAGATAGCCGGACTGGCGTCTGTGCGTGAAGGAGACGCGCGGACGACCCCTGCCCGCCGGCGGCGCCTGCTCCTCCCGCTCGATGATGCTGTGGCGCTCGAGATCGGCGGTGATGGCGGAGACGGTCGCGGAAGAAAGGCCGGTGCGGTCGGACAGATCCGTGTGCGAGAGGGAGCCGTGACGGCGCAGCGCAGCAAGGACGAGCCCGCTGTTCTGCTGGCGCACGATTTCCGTACTCGACTTGGCCAGCATAATCCTGGCATCTCCCTTGACATGCACTGCACTTCCGCCGGGGCGAAGCCCTCGACGAAACTGCCCTCCCCTTACATTTTTCTCCGCAAATTCAAAGGGAAAGATCGTCGATCTCCCCAACCGTACGGAGCGTTGCCGAAGCGGCGAATGCCTCCTCCAAAGCGCCTCGCCGCTGTCAACAGGCAGTCTTGCATGGCTGTGTTGACAGGCTCACAAATCTCTGACATTTATTTTCTCGACTGTCGAGAAAAACATTTTCGAGGCAGCGTAGCCAAGAATGCCGGGCGCTGCGGGGAGGCCGCACAGCTCTGGCAACCACCTGGGAGGACTACAATGAAAAAGCTTACCCTCGCGCTCATGAGCGCAGTTTTCGCCATGTCCGTCGGCGGCCATGCCATGGCCAAGGACAAGGTCATCGGCGTATCCTGGAAGATCTTCCAGGAAGAGCGTTGGAAGACCGACGAAGCCGTCATCAAGAAGATCGTCGAAGCCAATGGCGACAAGTACATCTCCGCTGACGCCCAGGGCTCCGCTGCCAAGCAGCTCACCGACGTCGAGTCGCTGATCTCCCAGGGCGCGAACGTTCTGCTGATCGTTCCCTACGACAGCGAAGCCATCCTGCCGGCCGTCCAGAAGGCCTCCTCGGAAGGTATCCCGATCATCGCCTACGACGTTCAGATCGAAGATCCGAACGTGCTCTACATGACCTTCGACAACGTCGGCG
>CAMFHT010000287.1 GCA_945952245.1 uncultured Rhizobium sp.
GGAGGTGGCACATCCCTTGCCGAGCCCCGAACGGGGTCATTGCTCGGAAACTCGAGCAGCCAGGGCCGGAACGGCTCTGCGCTCCCCTCAGGCGCCTCTTCCATGAGCACGCAACGGTCGAGTGGCTGCAGTGCCTTTTCGACGGTGCCGAGCGGTGCATCGGCTGAGCGCAGCTTGCGTGCCACGAGTTCCTCATAGCAAGAGCGGATCAGCCGGAAGGCATTGTCATAGAAGCCGGCCCAGATATGCAGTCCGTGTTCCTCGATGCGGTTCGCCTGTTTGCGGTTGCGTCCGCTCGCGCACTTGCCGCCGAGCCGCCAGCCACGCTGATAGACGGTGATCTCGTATCTCGTCGCCCAATCCGGCTCCTCCGTCAGCGCATGAACCGCCGCCATGGACGCCACGCCGCCGCCGATCACCGCGATCCGCCTCACACTCCCAGCCATGATATGAAACCCCTATAACGAACAAATTCAGATCATATTACATAGTGAGCTATCTTTTATTAATATCAGGTATCTCTAATTAGGCAAGAGATTGCGTAATCTGTGTTATGGAACTTTTGAGAGACGTATATTACGAGAGCGTACTGTTGACCGGCGCCCTTTGAATACATACAGCGACGCAGATTCGAAGCCTGGACATCCATTCTGCAGCGTCCGCGGCTCGTCGCAGTGCGGCAGCTCACGGCTTCGCCGGCAACAGACAGCGTACTATCGAAATCCTCTCACGGATAAAGCCCCGCACACCGGGCCGTGTTGCGCACATGGCGTTCCATGGCTTCGCGGGCTGCATTACCGTCGCCGGATTTGAGGACGGCGATGATCTCGCGGTGTTCGCCGACGGATTCGCGCATGCGGTCCGGATCGGTGATCGGGATCGGCTGGCGCTGGGTCTCGGCGATCTGTTCGCGCACCGTCTGGTAGAGCGCCTTCAGCATGGCATTCGAACAGGCGGCAACGATCGTGCCATGGAATTCGAGGTCGGCCTCGACGTTCGACAACAGGTCCTGGCGCGCCCAGCAATCCTCCATGGTGCGCGTGGCGTCTTCCATGCGCTCGAGCTCCCCATGCGCCAGCCGGCCGGCGGCGAGGCGGGCGATCTCGCCCTCCAGAAGAAGACGCGTCTGAAAGACGTCGAAGACGGAATAGCTGTCGGAATAGCGCCAAGGCGCCATGTGCCCGGAAGGGCCGCTCGGTGCGGCGGCGACGAAGGTCCCCCTGCCCGCCTCGGTCTTGAGAAGCCCCAGCGTCTCGAGCGTCAGGAGCGCCTCACGGAGCGATGCGCGGCTCACGCCGAACCGGATCGAGAAGTCGCGCTGCGAGGGGATCTTCTCGCCCGGCTTCAGCTCGCCCGACTGGATCATCGTCTGGATTTCCCGCGCAATCGTCTGCGGAAGAAGCGTCTTGTTGAACATGCGTAACCTTCGCCAGCCGGCGCTGCTTTTTCAGCGCCACCTTATTTTCACCGGGCCCGTCTTGCCAAGTCCATTCGGCCATGCTTTGTTGGTCATACCGGTCTGACCAGTTAGACCAGAGCTAACCGCTGCCGGAACGAAAAACAAGGGGAACCCTCAATGGCACTCAAATCCACCTTCAAGTCTGCTCTCTTTTCCACCGTGATTTCCGCGGTCGCCGCCTTTGCCGCCCATGCGGCAGATCTGACCGTCGGCGCGAACATCGGCAACGTTCCCTGGGAATTCCAGGATGCGAGCGGCAAGGTCACCGGCTTCGAGGTCGACCTCGTCAACGAGATCGGCAAGCGGCTCGGCAAGTCGGTCGAATTTGTCAACACGCCCTTCAACGGCCTCTTCTCCGCCGTCCAGTCCGGCCGCATCAACATGGCGATCTCCTCGATCACCATCACGGAAAAGCGCCTGCAGTCGGTCACCTTCGCCCAGCCCTATTACGACAGCGACCAGTCGCTGACGGTCACCGCCGCCTCCGGCATCACGGGCCTGAAGGACATGGGCAGCAAGGTCGTCGGCGTCGACACCGGCTCGACCGGCGACATGTGGGCCGAAGCGCACAAGGGTGATTACAAGTTCGGCGAGATCCGCCGCTTCGAAGGCCTCCAGCCGGCCATGCTCGATCTCGTCGCCGGCCGCGTCGACGGCTATATCAGCGACATCCCCGCCCTCCTCTACTACGTCAAGGACAAGCCGGAGCTGAAGGGCGTTGAGCGCATTCCGACCGGCGAAAAGTACTCCGTGATGTTCAACAAGAACGATCCGCTCGCGACCGAGGTGAACGAGGTCATCACCACGCTGAAAAAGGAAGGCTTCATCGCCAAGCTGCATGAAACCTGGTTCGGCGCCAAGGCCGAGGATACGACGTCCACGGTCCAGGTTCTGGACATGCCCAAGGGCAAGTAAGGCCTCAATCGCCGGCGGCGGCTCCTGCCGCAGCCGGCAGCTTATCGGGGCGGATTGCTCATGAACATCCTCAATACCTTCTTCAATGTTCCGGTTCTGCTGGACAGCCTGCCCGTGCTGATGATGGGCCTGCTGGTCACGCTCGAGATCGGCGTCGTAAGCATCGTCATCGGGCTTGCGCTCGGGCTTCTGCTTGCCGTGGCGCGGCTCTATGCGCCGGGCTTCGTGCGCACCCTCATCGTCGCCTATGTCAACGTCTTCCGGTCCATCCCGCTGCTGGTGCTGCTGATCGTCGTCTATTACGCGCTGCCCTTCGTCGGCATCCGGCTTTCGCCCTTTGCCTCGGCAGTGACGGCGCTCGCGCTCGTCTCGGCGGCCTACACGGCAGAGATCTTCCGCGCCGGCATCGAGGCAGTGCCGAACGGCCAGTTCGAAGCCTCGGCCGCGCTCGGCCTCTCCAACCGCCACACCATGGTGGACGTGATCCTGCCGCAGGCGATCCGGATCGTAATTCCGCCGCTCACCAACAATTCGATCAACGTGATGAAGGATACGGCGCTGGCCTCCGTCGTCGCCATGCCGGACCTCCTGAAGCAGGCCACGCAGGCGCAGGCGCTCGCGGCCAACCCGACGCCCCTGATCGGCGCCGCCATCATCTATGTCGTGCTCCTCTGCCCCATGGTGCTGCTGGTCGCGCGCCTCGAAAAGCATCTGAACCGGGGGAAGCGCTGATGAAGCCGATCGTCTCCATCAAGAACCTGGTGAAGGCCTATGGCAGCTTCACCGTGCTGCACGGCATCGATCTCACGATTGCCGAAGGCGAAGTCGTCTGCGTCATCGGCCCCTCGGGCTCCGGCAAGTCCACGCTCATCCGCTGCATCAACCATCTCGAAGGCTTTGCGCCGGAGAGCGAGATCGTGGTGGATGGCGTCGCCGTGCTTCCCGGCGCGAACCTTGCGCGGGTGCGGGCCGAGGTCGGCATGGTCTTCCAGTCGTTCAACCTCTTCCCGCACATGACGGTGCTGAAGAACGTCATGCTCGCCCCCATGCGGGTACGCGGCATGAAGCCGGAGGCGGCAGCGGCCCGCGCCCGCGATCTCCTCGCCCGCGTCGGCATTCTGGAACAGGCGGATAAGTTCCCCGGCCAGCTTTCCGGCGGCCAGCAGCAGCGGGTGGCGATCGCCCGGGCGCTTGCCATGGAACCGCGCGTGCTTCTCTTCGACGAACCGACCTCGGCGCTCGATCCGGAAATGGTCGGCGAAGTGCTCGACGTGATGAAGAAGCTCGCCGGCACCGGCGTCACCATGGTGGTCGTGACCCATGAAATGGGGTTTGCCCGGCAGGTGGCCGACCGCGTCATCTTCATGGATGGCGGCCGCATCGTCGAAAGCGGCACGCCCGCCGACATCTTCGACAGCCCGCAGGAGCCGCGCACCCGCGCCTTCCTGCGCGCCGTCCTCAATCATTGACATCATACCAGGGAGGGCTGTCATGGCTCGCACGTATCCACTCGATCTCGCCTATGCCCGCAGCCAGTTTCCCGGGCTCGAGCGCGGCTGGACCTTTTTCGACAATGCCGGCGGATCGCAGATCCTTTCCGGCGCCGTCGAGCGCATCAACCGCTTCCTGTTCGAGAAGAACGTGCAGATCGGCGGCAGCTACGAGGTTTCGTTGACAGCCGCGGAAGCGCTTTATGAGGCCCGCACGGCCGCCATGCACCTCGTCAATGCCTCCCGTCCGGAAGAAATCGTCTTCGGCCCCTCGACCACGGTCCTGCTGCAGAACCTCGCCAGGGCCATGCAGAGCCAGCTGAAGCCGGGCGACGAGATCATCGTGACCGTCAGCGATCACGAATCCAATATCGGCCCGTGGGACCGGCTGCAGGACCATGGCGTGGTGCTGAAGTTCTGGCCGCTGAACAAGACGACGCTGACGCTCGACCTCGCCGATCTCGAGCCGCTGATGAGCGAGCGGACGCGGATGGTCTGCGTCACCCATGTCTCGAATATTCTGGGCTCGGTCAATCCGGTGAGAGAGATCGCCGACTACGTCCATTCCCGCGGCGCGCTGATCTGCGTCGATGCCGTCGCCTATGCGCCGCACCGCGCCGTCGACGTGCAGGCCTTCGATGCGGATTACTATGTCTTCAGCCTCTACAAGACCTATGGACCGCATTATGCGCTGATGTACGGCAAGTACGCCCTGCTCGCCGAACTCGACACGCTCTACCACTATTTCTACGGCAAGGATAAGGTGCCGGGGAAGCTGGAACCAGGCAATCCGAATTACGAGCTTGCCTATTCCACCTGCGGGATCGTCGACTATCTCTGCGAACTCGGCGCCCGTGCCGGCGAGACTGGCTCGACGCGCGAACGCATCGAGGCGGCCTACCAGGCGATCACCGCGCAGGAGAACCTGCTGACGGACCGGCTTCTCGCCTATCTGCGCTCGCGCAACGACTGCACCATCATCGGCCAGACCGTGAACCGCGACAGCCAGCGCGTGCCGACCATCGCCTTCCGTTTCGACGGACGCGACGCGGCGGAAATATGCAAGGCGGTGGACCAGAGCCGGATCGCGATCCGCCACGGCGACTTCCATTCCCGACGGCTCGCCGAATATCTCGACGTCACCGATCGGGGCGGCATGCTCCGCGTCTCCATGGTCCACTACAATACCGTGGAGGAGGTCGACCGGCTGACGGCGATCTTCGACGAGATCCTGTCCCCGTCCGCCGGTCTTGCTAGGGCAATCTGAGCGGCACGAGATCACGGGAGAGCGTCATGCAGTTCGACACCATCATCCGCGGCGGGACCGTCGTCACCGCCGGCGATGTCTTCGTCAGCGATGTCGGCATCCGCGGCGGCAAGATCGCGGCGCTTGCGCTGGGGCTCGATGGCGCGCCTGAGATCATCGA
>CAMFHT010000288.1 GCA_945952245.1 uncultured Rhizobium sp.
AGCCATGACCGCCAAGGGTGCCCATCGGCTCTGCGATGTCATCCTCGATGAAACCATCGGCCGCTCCACGCCCGACGTGGAGCACGAGCGGGCGGTTGCGATCTTCGATCTCATCGAGGAAAACTCGTTCGAGCCGGCGGGTCATCCGGGCGGGCCCTACAGGCTCCATCTGTCGCTGGTGGACAGCAAGCTGGTCTTCCAGATCAAGACGGAAGCGGGCGAGGACGTGGCCACCCATATCCTCTCGCTCACGCCCTTCCGGCGGATCATCAAGGACTACTTCATGATCTGCGAAAGCTATTACGAGGCGATCCGCTCTTCGACGCCGAGCCAGATCGAGGCGATCGACATGGGCAGGCGCGGCATTCACAACGAGGGCTCGCAGACGCTGATGGACCGGCTGGACGGCAAGATCCGCATCGATTTCGATACGGCCCGCCGTCTGTTCACGCTGGTCTGCGTGCTCTACTGGCGCGGATAGGCCCGCATGGGGAACGAGGGCGACGCTCAGCGCCTGAAGCCGCCCGGAGCGATCCTCTTCATGTGCGCCATGAACGTGATCCGCTCGCCAATGGCGGAGGCGATCGCGAAGTCGCTCATGCCCTCGGTCTACATCGCGTCTGCCGGTGTAAGGCCAGGCGAGCGCGACCCTTTCGTGGACGTCGTGCTGGAGGAGATCGGGCTTTCGCTCGGCAAGCGCCAGCCGCAGCTTCTGGACGAGCTGGAGGACGATTATTTCGACCTCGTCATCACACTCTCGCCCGAGGCGCATCACCGGGCGCTGGAGCTGACGCGTTCGAGCGCGGTGGAGGTGATCTACTGGCCGGCACCCGATCCGACGGTCGTCACCGGCAGCCGCGAGCAGATGCTCGACGCCTATCGCGAGGTGCGCGACATGCTCGCGAAATTGATCGGTGAACGCTTCGCACTGCTGAAAAGCGGGGCCCAGGGTCCCGGATAGGCCGGAATAGGCCGAAAACAGGGGCGGAAACGCAATCAGCTTGGGTTCACAAACCCGTGCCGATTGTGTAGTTTCCGCACGAATTTTAAAATCGCCCGCCGCCGAAGGCGGACCCAATCCAAAGGAAGACACTGTCTACATGGCAAAGGAAGAAGTCCTCGAGTTTCCCGGTATCGTCACCGAACTGCTGCCGAATGCGACCTTTCGCGTGAAGCTGGAAAACGAACACGAGATCATCGCCCATACCGCAGGCCGCATGCGCAAGAACCGCATCCGCGTTCTGGCGGGCGACAAGGTGCTGGTGGAAATGACCCCTTACGACCTGACGAAGGGCCGTATCACCTACCGCTTCAAGTAAATCATACCCCGCACCAGGATTTGTCGCCGTGCCAAAACAGAAGCTGATCCTGGCCTCCGGCTCTCCGCGCCGTCTCGATCTCCTGAAACAGATCGGGATCGAGCCGGACCGCCTCATGCCCATGGATCTCGACGAAACGCCGAAGCGCGCCGAGCATCCCCGCTCGCTCGCACGGAGGCTCAGCGGTGAAAAGGCCGCCGCCGCGCGTGAGGTCCTGCGCAACGAGCTCGCCTGGGCAGGCTCCTTCGTGCTCGCGGCGGATACGGTCGTGGCCGTCGGCCGCCGCATTCTCGGCAAGGCGGAGTTTGCGGAAGAGGCGCGCGCTGCACTTCACCTGCTTTCGGGCCGCAGCCACTGGGTCTATACCGGGGTGTGCGTCGTCACGCCGTCCGGCCAGTACCGGCAGAAGGTGGTGGAAACCAAGGTGCGGTTCAAGCGTTTGTCCCGCCAGGAAATCGATACCTACGTCGCCTCGAACCAGTGGCACGGCAAGGCCGGCGCCTATGGCATCCAGGGCATTGCCGGCGTCTTCGTGCAGAAGATGTCGGGCTCCTACACCAATGTGGTGGGGCTGCCGCTCTTCGAGACGGCGCAGATGCTGGGCGGCGAGGGATTCGACACGATGAACGGCTGGATGGAAGCCTGAGACCATGTCCGAGACGAAGACCGGCGCCAAGGTGGAGCCGCTGCGCAAGCCCCGCCCATGCCCCGAATGCAGCCGCCCCTCCCAGCGCGAACATTATCCCTTCTGCTCCGACCGCTGCCGCAACCTCGATCTCGGCCGCTGGCTGAACGGCGCCTATGCCATTCCGGTAAGCGAAGACGAAACCAGGGCCGACCCGCAGGACGAAGGCTGAAGCCGTTCTTTCCAGTCTCCGTGCAATCGGACCATTCATGAACAAAAAGAGGCGCTTAGCGCCTCTTTTGCATTCACGCCCCACCGATTTCACTTTTCTTTCAAAAAAGTCTCCGTGGGTGCTGGACATGCCCGAACAAGATGCTATAACCCCGCTCGCTCCCGGGGGAAACACTCCCTCGACCGGTCAGAGCCAAGTGACCGACGGCCAAAGGCCAGGATGCCCGGATAGCTCAGTTGGTAGAGCAGCGGATTGAAAATCCGCGTGTCGGTGGTTCAAATCCGCCTCCGGGCACCATTAATTCTCTTTTCAAATTCGCATCCCATTTGTTGCGTGGCATCAGTGTAGTGCTCGCAAAAATGCTCATCACGACGAGCGCAGTTCCTGGTTGTGACCGTTTTCCGGCGCTCTTGGAGGTGATGAT
The DNA here is from genome assembly GCA_945952245.1 of uncultured Rhizobium sp. Taxonomy (GTDB): domain Bacteria; phylum Pseudomonadota; class Alphaproteobacteria; order Rhizobiales; family Rhizobiaceae; genus Gellertiella. The sequence goes on from CAMFHT010000288.1 coordinate 2,601, forward strand.
ACGTGCCGCATGGGGTGTAATGGCATCACGGTGCAGGCAAGGTACCTGCACCTCGGCCGGAATCGGACCGTAAACTAGCTCTGCAGCACGACGGGCGAAGCATCCGACGGCTTGGCGGCGGGTGCGACCGCATATTCCTCGCGTGTCTTCGATCCGAACATCTTCGAAACCACGCCGGCATGGAAAGCGCTTCGAGCGAGCCAGAACATGAGCCGTTTGCGGGAGTAGAAGTTCGTGGTTGCCATCGCGAGCGAAACCGCAGACTTTGCTGCAGCGGATAATGCCAATACGGGACGGCTTTTTTCCGCGAACGCTGTAGTCATGTCCCAATGGGTTTGGCCCGATCGATACTTCCGTCTCAAAATCCAAGCAGCAGTGGCACGCACGGCCGGTACGTCTTCATAGATCACGGCGTTTTCGGCGTATACTATCGAAGCGCCGTGGGCCTTCATGTGCCTGAAGAAGAATGTGTCCTCGCCGCCTGTCTTCCCGAACCGGATATCGAAGCGCGCGGCGCATCTTCTCACTGTATCCATGTCAAGCATGACATTGCCCGTAAATGCATTCCAAATGTCTTCCTTCACGAGCGTGCTGTGAAAGTCGCAGGCAGAGACCCACTTTGGTGTATCGTCGTTGTAGACGGCCTTTACCGGACCGAGGATGATGTCGGCCCTCTCCCGCAGGCTGGCCAGATTGAAAAGCCAATCATAACTTGCGAATTCGTCATCATCGATGAAGGCAACCCATTTGGTTTCCGCATGGTCCAGCACGGCATTGCGCGCGATGGATATGTTGCGCGCCGGTGCATGGACGTATCGGATCCGGTCACCGTATTTGTCGAGGAAAGGCTGAATCGTTTGACGTGCCGTTTCGTGCTCGTCGTTGTCGACAACTATGACTTGAAAGTTATCCGCCTTCGTCTGCGCAAAGACGCTCGCAATTGTTGTTGCAAGATATTCTCGTCTGAATGTGCAAATCCCCACTGTAATGGACGTGCAATCAAGCATTTTCCCCTCCAAACGCGATCAAGAGCTGCTCATGAATGAGGCAGCATGCCTTAATTGTATGCGCAAATGCAATCATTTTAAGCATAAAAATGACACAATCTTTTCCGCCTGCATAAGTTAAGTTGAAAAATGATCAGCTAATAAGATAATGAAAACTAAAGATTGTGTTGAAGATGGCTCGCGAGCGATGGATACGGTTTTCTCGATCGAGGCTACCCAGCTTTAAGACTTGCCTACGATTGCTGCGATGGAGAAGAACCTTTGCGGAACACAAGCTCAGAAATTGCCGCGAAGCGGAATCCCGGTCCGCTGACAGACGAAAGGCATCATTTGAAGGCCTCTTACGGAGAAGCGAAGCAAGGATTACGTTAGAAATGACGCAGCTGCGAGAGAGTGTCCCAGAACGCGCCGCGAGTGAGGCTTGTCCGACCCATCCCGTCACTGCTCCAGCCATTCCGCCAGCTCGCTCTCTGCCCTTTCCAGTGCCGAATAGTTCAGCAACTTCCGCAGCAAAGCGATCGAGACGGCGCGGGCGCGGAGGTTGAAGCGGTTGTCTTCCTCCGTCTGGCCGCCGGGGTGGTAGACTTCGAGCTTTTCGTAGAGGCGCTGCAGCCGATTCTGGACGCTGCGGAGCGAGAGGCTGCGGCGGCTGGCGATGGCGCGGTCGGTGAGGCCGAGCGCGATGTCCACCAGGATCTCGTATTCGCTCTCGGTCAGCCCGTTGGCATTGCCGAGGCTCTTCTGCTGCAGGCCGCGCACCTCGCGGTCGATCACGCACTGGCTCTCGATGAAGATGCTGCGGAGCGCGAGCTTCAGCCGGTCGTCGGAGGCGGATTTCAGCACATAACCATAGGCCGCCCCCGGCGGCACGATGCGGGAGACGCCGCGCACATAGGCCTCGTCCGCATAGTTGGACCAGAAGAGAATGCGCGTATCCGGCCTTTCCTTCCAGATGGTGCGGGCAGCCTCGATGCCGTTCCTTGCATTCATCTGCAGGTCCATCACCACATGGGCGGATTTGTTCTCCCGCGCCAGCCGCTCGCCCACCATGCCGTTCTCCGCCTCGATCACGACGAGGCATTCCGGCAGCGCGGCACGGACGGCCTCGCTCAGATAGGAGCGGTGAAGGGGGTCGTCCTCGACGATCAGGACCTTCATGCCACCGGCTCCTTCTTCATGATTGGCAAGCTGACCAGCACGGCGGTGCCGCTGCCGGCGGCTCCGCGCGAAACCTCGAAGCGGGCCGAGATGAGGCGCGCGCGCGTGCGCATGTTGTCTATGCCCGTGCCGGAACGCTTCGCCGCCGGCGTGATGCCGATGCCGTCGTCGCGCACTTCGACCGTCAGCGCGCGTGTGGTCCTGCGAAGCGACACCCGCAGATGATCCGCCTGCGCGTGGCGGATCGCATTGTTGATCGCTTCCTGCGCGATGCGGAAGAGGGCGATGGCGACAGGCTTGTCCAAGGCATCGAAGGCGCCGCCGCTTTCGTCCAGAAGCTCCCAGTCGAGCACGGTGCCGCTGTCGCGGAGCGATCGATCGACATGCGTTTCCACCGCCTGCGCGAAGCCGAACAGTTCAAGGACCGTCGGCTGGGCGGTCTCGATGATCTCCCGGAGGTCCTGCATGCAATGCTGCAGGCCGCGCAGCAGCGGTTCGATC
>CAMFHT010000289.1 GCA_945952245.1 uncultured Rhizobium sp.
GATCAGCGAGGCTTCCGAATAGCGCGGCGGCGGTTCGGTGAAGTGCTGCGTGGCATTGATCTTCTGGCGTGCCAGGCTTTCGCGCGCATTGATCTCCGGCAGCCGGCCATCCTCGTCGCCCTCGTCGGACGGTTCGCGCTCCTCGCGGTTGTCGGTATAGGCGGCGATGAAGCCGTCGAAGCGGATCACGGAACCGACTGCGCGCAAACCGGCCTTGCCCTGCGGCGCATCGGCTGTGATCTCGGCGGTGGTGCGCTCGATCTCGGCGGAGGCCATCTGGCTCGCGATGCCGCGCTGCCAGACGAGCTCGTAGAGACGCAGCTGGTCCTGGTCGAGATACTTGCGAACCTGATCCGGCGTGCGGTTGAAATCGGTGGGGCGAATCGCTTCGTGCGCTTCCTGGGCATTCTTTGCCTTGGTGGAATAGAAGCGCGGCTTTTCCGGCAGGTAGCGGTTGCCGAATTGATCGCCGATCGCACGGCGCGCCGCCTCGATCGCCTCGGGCGCCATCTGCACGCCGTCGGTACGCATATAGGTAATGAGACCGACCGTCTCGCCGCCGATGTCCATGCCCTCGTAGAGCTTCTGCGCCACCTGCATGGTGCGGGACGCGGAGAAGCCGAGGCGCGAGGAGGCGGCCTGCTGCAGGGTGGACGTGGTGAAGGGCGGGCCGGGATTGCGCTTGACGGGCTTCGCCTCGACGCTGTCGACCACATAGGATGCGCTTTCGAGAAGCGTACGCAGCGCGCCCGCCTGCTCGCCATTGCGGATGGAGTTCTTGTTCAGGCGCTTGCCATCGGCGGAAACCAGGCGCGCCTCGAACTCGTCGCCGCGCGGCGTCTTCAGCAGCGCGGAAATGTTCCAGTATTCTTCCGAGACGAAGCGCTCGATCTCGCCTTCGCGGTCGCAGACGAGACGGAGCGCCACCGACTGCACGCGGCCCGCCGAACGCGCACCGGGGAGCTTGCGCCAGAGCACCGGCGAGAGGTTGAAACCAACGAGATAATCGAGCGCACGGCGGGCGAGATAGGCGTCCACCAGCGGCTCGTCGATATCGCGCGGTTCGGCCATGGCATCGAGCACGGCCTTCTTGGTGATCGCGTTGAAGACGACGCGCTTCACCGGCTTGCCGTTCAGAACCTTCTTCTTTTTCAGGAGGTCGAGCACGTGCCAGGAAATGGCTTCGCCTTCCCGGTCCGGGTCGGTTGCGAGGAACAGGCCGTCGGAGGACTTCACCGCATCGGCAATGTCCTTGATGCGCTTCTGGGAGGCGCTATCCACTTCCCAGAGCATCTCGAAGTCCTGGTCAGGCAGCACGGAGCCGTCCTTGGCGGGAAGATCGCGCACGTGGCCGAAGGAAGCGAGCACCTTGTAGCCCGAGCCCAAATACTTGTTGATCGTCTTTGCCTTTGCAGGCGACTCCACCACCACTACATTCATCGTGCTTCTCTTGACCCGTCATGAAATAATCCCGCGGCCGCGGGAAAACCGGTGCGCGCTGCCGGTGATCGGCACTCCGACATGGACAGTGATTTCGCCGGGGTCAAGAGGGCAAGGGGAATTAAATGCATTACAACGCATCGCAACCCATAGACGATTAAGAACATGTTGCAATTCTAAATAAAAGAATTATCGTGGATTTTCAGGAGGCGGGGTCGAATCCCCGCAACCGGGGATCAACGGGAAAAGAAGATGCTGCCAAAACTCGTTCCATCACCGACGGAAAAGTACGGAACCGACGAGAAAATCGCCTATGTCCAGCAGATGCTCGTCGAACTCGCAGGCGTTGCACGGGCGGAAGGAGCCGACATGCTCGGCTATCTCCTCGACATGGCCTATGAGGAAGCGCGCGACGTCCGCAAGCGTGTTCGGTAATACGATGATATCAAAAGAGGTCGCCCATGGCGAGTGAAACCATACCGCCGGCATGCCTATGCAGCTTGCCGGCGATATCGAGTTCCAGAAGCACCATGTAGACCGTTGAAGCCGGGCAGCCTGTGTGACGGATGATGTCGTCGATCTCGACCGGCGTCGGGCCGAGCGCCGAGACGATGCGGCCGCGGGCGCTCTCGTCCGGCGGGGGCAGGGGTGGCCGGTCGCTCTCCCCATGCGGCTCGCTGATCGAGTCGTCCGTAAAGAGGTCACGGCGGGAGAGCGGTGTCAGGGCATCGGTTATGTCGGCGGCTTCGGTGACGAGGATCGCGCCCTGTTTCAGCAGGCCGTTCGTGCCCTGGCAGCGCGGATCGAGCGGTGAACCGGGCACGGCAAAAACGAGCCGTCCGAACTCACCCGCAAGCCGCGCCGTGATCAGCGAGCCGGACCGCACTGCCGCCTCGACCACCAGTACGCCGAGCGCAATGCCGGCAATCAGCCTGTTGCGGCGCGGGAAATCGCGGGCGCGGGGCTCCCAGCCGAACGGCATTTCGCTGATGGCGAATCCATTGCCGGCCCAGATCTCTTCCAGCAGTTCCAGGTTCTCGGGCGGGTAGGGGCGATCGATCCCGCCCGCGAGCGCCGCAATGGTGCCGGTTCCGATCGTCGCCCGGTGCGCGGCGGAATCGATGCCGCGGGCGAGGCCCGAGACGACGGCATAGCCCGCCTGCCCGACGTCGCGGGCGAGATGGGCGGCAAACTTGCAGCCGGATATGGACGCGTTCCGCGCGCCGACGATGCCGAGCGCCGGCCGGTGCGCCACGGCGAGATCGCCCTTCACCGCAACGAGCGGCGGCGCGGCTTCGATCTGGCGCAATGCGGGCGGATAGTCCGGCTCGCCGATGCCGAGGAAGCGGGCACCGAAGCGCTCGGCCCTTTCGAGTTCCGCCTCCGCCTCCGCCCTCGTCGCGATTCGGATCGTGCGCGTGGAGCCGCCGCGACGGGACAGTTCGGGCAGGGCGTCGAGCGCCCGTTCCGCGGAACCGAAATGGTTGATGAGATCCCGGAAGGTGGCCGGGCCCACGTTGTCGGATCGGATCAGCCTCAGCCAGGCGATCCTCTGCCGGTCGGAAAGCGCAATGCCCTTGGGTCTTGCGCTTTCCGATTGTGTCATCCCTTGTCCCCAATCTTGCTCTCGGTGCCGAGGATCAGCCGTTCGATGTTCGGCTTGTGCTTCCACCAGGTGATGACGGTCAGCACCGCCATGGCCAGCGCCATTTCAGGCTTTCCTAATATCCATATCGCAACGGGAATGACAAGGGTGGCCGTGAGCGCCGAAAGCGAGGAATAGCGGCTGAGCTTGGCGATGGAGAGCCAGACGATGGCGAAGACTAGCACCATGACCGGCATCAGGCCGAGCAGGATTCCGATATAGGTGGCGACACCTTTGCCGCCCTTGAAGCCGAGCCAGACCGGGAAGAGGTGTCCGAGAAAGGCCGCAACGCCCGCGAGGATCGCGCCGCCATCGCCGAACAGCGCGCGGGCGAGCAGCACCGCTGCCGTACCCTTGAAGGCATCGAGCAGCAGGGTCGCAGCGGCGAGCTTCTTGTTGCCGGTGCGCAGAACGTTGGTCGCGCCGATATTGCCGGAGCCGACGTTCCTGATGTCGCCGAGGCCGGCCATGCGGGTGAGAAGCAGGCCGAAGGGGATCGAGCCGAGCAGATAGCCCATGACGAGCGAGCCCAGCACGCCGGTCGTGCCGATGGAAAAGACCGTGGTATCCAGCATCATTATCCCCTCTTTATAGTATGGCCGTGCCCGTCAGCGGGCGAGCGAGAAAACCTGCCTGCCTTCCACATAGGTCGCAACCGTGCGGCCGCTGAAGCGGGCATCTTCGAATGGCGTGTTCTTGGAGCGCGAGGTGAGGTCGTCCTTGGAAACGAACCAGGGCTCGTCCAGGTCGACCAGCGCGATATCCGCGCGTGCGCCGGGCTTCAGCGTGCCGGCATCGAGCCCGAAGATCTCGGCCGGGCGAGTGGAGAGCGCATGGATGAGCCGCATCAGCGGCACTTCGCCGGAGTGATGAAGCCGCAGCGCTGCGGAGAGAAGCGTTTCGAGCCCGACCGCACCATCCGCCGCGTCGGCGAAGGGCAGGCGCTTGGTGTCCACGTCCTGCGGATCGTGCGAGGAGACGATGATGTCGATCGTGCCGTCGGCCAGCGCCTCCACCATGGCCTTGCGGTCGTCCTCGGCCCGCAGCGGCGGCGAGAGCTTGAAGAAGGTGCGGTACTCGCCGATGTCGTTCTCGTTCAGTGTCAGGTGGTTGATCGAGATGCCGCAGGTGACGTTCGCACCGCGCTTGCGGGCGGTGCGGATCGCTTCAGCCGATTCCGGCACCGAGATCTTCGAGGCGTGATACCGGGCGCGGGTCAGCGAGGCGAGGCGGAGGTCCCGCTCCAGCGGCAGGATTTCGGCTTCCTTCGGGATGCCCGAGAGCCCCAGCCAGCTTGCGAAGAGGCCCTCGTTCATCACGCCGGTGGCACCGAGGTAGCGGTCGCGGGTCTCCAGCGCGATGACCGCATTCAGTTCACTCGCATAGGTCATGGCGCGTCGTAGAACCTGCTTGTCATGCACCTGCTGGTGGCCATTGGTGAAGCACACGGCGCCTGCCTCCTTGAGCAGCCCGAACTCCGTCATCTCCTCGCCCTTGAGGCCGCGCGTCAATGCCGCAGCCGGGTGGACGTGGATATCCGCCTTGTCGCGCGCCGTCTTCAGCACGAATTCCACGAGCGCGATGTCGTCGATCACGGGATCCGTATCCGGCATCACGATCATGGAGGTGACGCCGCCGGCTGCTGCCGCTCGGGAGGCGGAGGCGATCGTCTCGCGGTGCTCAGCCCCCGGTTCGCCGGTGAAGACGAGCGAGTCGACGAGGCCGGGCACGGCGACGAGGCCGCTGCAGTCCACGATTTCGGCACCGTCCGGCGTGCCCTGGTTCAGCGCATCCTTGCCGGCAGCCACGATCCGCCCGTCGCGGACCACGATGGTTCCGACCTCGTCCAGATTGCGGGACGGGTCGATGATGCGGGCTTGCTTGAGGACGATGTTCCCGGTCATGCGCGCTCTCCCTGGTTTACGGCGGTCAGAAGCGTCTCCATGACGGCCATGCGGACGGCCACCCCCATTTCCACCTGCTGCTCGATCACGCTCTGGGGACCATCGGCGATGTCGGAGGCGATCTCGACGCCGCGGTTCATCGGCCCGGGATGCATCACGAGCGCATCGGGCTTCGCATGGGAGAGCTTTTCCGCATCGAGGCCGTAATAATGAAAGTATTCGCGCACCGAAGGCACGAAGGAGCCGGACATGCGCTCGCGCTGCGGCCGCAGGA
>CAMFHT010000290.1 GCA_945952245.1 uncultured Rhizobium sp.
ATCTACGTGCGAGAGCGGCTGCTTTGAGGTTCCATGCAACAGGACAAGCGGCTGCGCATCATCCACTGCTTCCGCTCCCCCGTGGGCGGGATCTTCCGGCACGTGCGCGATCTGGTGATCGAGCACAGCAAGGCCGGTCACGAAGTGGGCATTCTCTGCGACAACATCACCGGCGGCGAGCACGAGGAGCGGCAGATCCGCGAACTCATGCCCTACCTGGCGCTGGGCGTGGTGCGCATGCCCATCCAGAGATCCATCACACCCTCGGACGCCGGAGCGCTGTGGAGGGCTTACAAGGAAATTAAGAGCTTGCGGCCGGATGTGTTGCATGGGCACGGCGCCAAAGGTGGCGCCATTGCCCGTCTCACCGGCTCAGCCTTGCGGGTCAACAGGTATCGCGTAGCCCGCCTTTATACGCCCCACGGGGGAACGCTGCATTACGACCGCCTGAGCCTGACGGGCCAGGTGGCACTGACGCTGGACCGGATCCTGGAGTTCTTCAGCGATATGATCCTGTTCGTCTGCGACTACGAGCAGCGCACCTACATGGCCAAGATCGGCCGCCCCCGGGTGCCCACGAAGATGGTCCACAACGGCCTCAACGACCCGGAATTCGTGCCCGTGCCGACGCAGTCGGACAGCGTGGATTTCCTCTATATCGGCATGCTCCGCGACCTGAAGGGGCCGGACATCTTCATCGAGGCCTTCGCGCAGACCGAGCGCGCTCTGTCCCGTCCGCTTCTCGGCCTCATCGTCGGCGAAGGGCCTGATCGCGCCAAGTATGAGCGCCAGATCCAGATGGCAGGCCTCGGGAACCGCCTCGGCATCCTGCCGCCCATGAGCGCGCGCGAGGCCTTTCGCACCGCCTCCGCCCTCGTCGTACCCTCCCGCGCGGAGGCCATGCCCTATATCGTGCTGGAAGCCGTTGCCGCCGGAAAGACCGTCATTGCTTCCCGGGTCGGCGGCATTCCGGAAATCCTCGGCGAGGACAGCCGTGCGCTTGCCAAGCCCGCAGATCCGGCGGATCTCTCGCGCATCATGGTGGAGGCACTGACCATTCCCGGCTGGCACCAGATCAACATGCCGGAGCCGATACAGTTTCGGCAGCGCTTCTCCAGCCAGACCATGGCGAAGGACATCATGCAGGTCTATCAGGATCTGCTTTCGTCTTAACTATAACGACGGGTTTATCTGTTTCGGCCACAGAAGACGTGTGCGGAATTGGTACAGACGCCCGCACATACTTATGCATGTAAATGTTTCTTAGGGCCTCGCTGCTAGTCTCCAAGCACTCAAATGGTGCGAGACATGAGCAATCCAAATCCGAAAGCCCCCATCGATCTGGACGAAATCCGCCGGAATGTTGCCGGTCATGCCGATTCCGCTGACAAGCCCCAGCGCAAGGCCCCCGCCGAGCTTAACCCCTATGCGCGGCAGATCGCCGAACAGTTCCGCGAGGAAAGTCAGTCGCCCAGCATGTTGCTCGGCGAGATAAGGCTCCTGGAAGGTCTGGCCCTGCTTGCACTCGGCTGCGCGGTCCATTTCTTTTCGGCGACCGACGACATCCTCTTTCGCCCGCACGTGCTGACGGCGCTGACGCTTGCACCGCTCCTGACGGTGCTGCTGACCCAGCTGGCCGACGGCTACCTCATCCGCTCGCTGCGCGGTGCTCTGCGCATGATGCCGCGCGTTTTCGGCGCCTGGCTCGTGAGCTTCGGCGTCCTTGCCTCCGGCTTCTATCTCGTGGGCGCCGATACGCTGCACGACCGCGGCTGGGTCATGACCTGGCTCGGTGCCGGCCTCGTCTGGCTGCTTGGCGAACGTCTCTTCATCTCCTATGCCATCCGCCACTGGGCCCGCAACGGCACCATGGAGCGCCGCGCCGTCATCGTCGGCGGCGGCGAGCAGGCCAAGCAGCTCATCCGCTCGCTGGAACAGCAGCCGGAAAACGACATCCGCATCTGCGGCATCTTCGACGACCGCGACGAGAGCCGTTCGCCGACGCTGGTCGCCGGCTATCCGAAGCTCGGCACCGTCGATGAACTCGTGGAATTCGCCCGCCTCGCCCGGCTCGACATGCTGATCATCTCGCTGCCGCTGACGGCCGAGGCGCGCATCCTCTATCTTCTCAAGAAGCTGTGGGTGCTGCCGCTCGACATCCGCCTTGCGGCACACGCGAACAAGCTGCATTTCCGCCCGCGCGCCTATTCGCATGTCGGCAGCGTGCCCATGCTCGACATCTTCGACAAGCCGATTCGCGACTGGGATTCGGTCGCCAAGCGCGTCTTCGACATCTTCTTCAGCCTGATTGCGATCGCGCTGCTCTGGCCGGTCATGCTCGGCACGGCGATTGCCATCAAGCTCAACTCGCCGGGTCCCGTCTTCTTCGTGCAGAAGCGCCATGGCTTCAACAATGAGACGATCAACGTGCTGAAGTTCCGCTCCATGTATACCAACATGAGCGACCCGACGGCGAAGAAGGCGGTGACCAAGGGCGATCCGCGCGTGACAAAGGTCGGCCGCATCATCCGCAAGACCTCGATCGATGAGCTGCCGCAGCTCTTCAACGTACTGCGCGGCGACCTTTCGCTCGTCGGCCCTCGTCCGCATGCCGTCGAGGCGCAATCCCGTGACCGCCGCTTCAACGACGTGGTCGAAGGCTATTTTGCCCGCCACCGGGTCAAGCCGGGCGTCACCGGCTGGGCGCAGATCAATGGCTGGCGCGGCGAAGTCGACAATGACGACAAGATCAAGTTCCGAACGGCCTTCGATCTCTACTACATTGAGAACTGGTCGCTGTTCTTCGATCTGAAGATCCTGTTCCTCACGCCCATTCGTCTGCTCAACACGGAAAACGCCTATTGAGCGCGATCCCTGCCCATGCCGTTCGCGTGCATCACCCGCGCCGGGCGGCATGGCAGAAGCTCGCCTCCTTCTTCACCGCCTTCGGGGTCTTCCTTTCCGGCTTCGTGATCTCCGAGCCCGCGCCCTATGAGTTGATCATGGTGGCGCTGATCGCCGCCTTTTTCCTGAGCGGGCTGAAGATCTCGCGCACCGTCGCGATCCTCATGGCCTTCATGCTCACCTTCAACACCGCCGGCTACCTGTCGCTGACGCAGATGAAGGACATCAGCGACGGGCCGATCTACATGGCCGTCTCCACCTTCCTCGCCCTCTCCTCGATCTTCTTCGCCGCCGTCATAGAAGACCGGCACCAGCGGCTGAAGGTTATGTTCCAGGGCTGGGTGATCGCGGCCGTCATCACCTCGCTCCTCGGCATCCTCGGCTATTTCCACGCCTTCCCGGGTGCGGAGGTGTTCACGCTCTACGACCGTGCAAAGGGCGCCTTTCAGGACCCGAACGTCTTCGGCCCCTTCCTCGCCGCCCCCGCCATCTACCTGGTCTACGGCCTGTTGACCGGCAAGGTCGCGATGATGCCGCTCAGGATCGGCGCGCTTCTCGTCATAGCGCTCGGCATCTTCCTTTCGTTCTCGCGCGCGGCCTGGATCCTCTTCCTGTTTTCGGCGGTGGCGCTGGTGGGCATCATGCTTTTGAAGCAGCGGACGACGGCCTTCCGGCTGAAGATCATGACGCTGGCGCTGATCGCCGCCGTCATGCTGGCAGGCGGGCTTGCGGCAGCGCTTCAATCCAAGCAAGTCTCCGAGCTCTTCTCGAATCGCACCAAGCTGGTGCAGGATTACGATGGTGGCCATCTCGGGCGCTTCGAGCGCCACCACATCGGCTTCCAGATGATGATGGAGCGCCCCTTCGGCATCGGCCCGCTCGTGTTCGGCAAGAAGTTCGGCGAGGACGAGCACAATATCTGGCTGAAGACGCTGACCACTTATGGCTGGCTGGGCTTCCTCACCTTCATCACCATGCTGGCGACGACGGTCGTCATGGGCTACCGCCTGCTGCTGAGGGACAGGCCCTGGCAGCCCTATGTGATGATCGCCTGGTGCGTGGTCGTCGGGCATGTCATCATCGGAAACGTCATCGACATCGACCACTGGCGGCACTTCTACCTGCTAATCGGGATCATCTGGGGCGGCATCGCGCTGGAGAACCGCTGGCAGCGCGAAAACGCAGCCCGGCCGCTCCCTGCCTGACCGTCCCGCTTTTTCTCCGGCGGCACCAATTTTACACTTGCACTCGCGGAGTGAAAATCCTAAAGCAGGCGTGCCTCAGGGCGGGTCGGGGTGTAGCGCAGCCCGGTAGCGCACTTGACTGGGGGTCAAGGGGTCGTCGGTTCAAATCCGGCCACCCCGACCAATTAAATCCTTGATAACCCTAGTCGTCATGAGAGCCTCCTTCGGGAGGCTCTCGGCGTTTCGGGGGCTGTTTCCGTGTGGTTCGGAATGAATGCGGAGAGCCTCACGCCGTCTGGGCTAGAGCCTGTGCCGCTGTTCCCATTCTGGCCTGAGGATGGCGAGCGTCAGTTCGTCGTGGTGCTCGCCGTAGAAGTAGGCGCTGCCGCGGGTGATGCCTTCGGCGACGAAGCCGGCTTTCTCATAGGCCTGGCGTGCGCGCTGATTGCTCGGGAAGCAACCGATCCACACGCGATACGCCTCGGTCCGGCTGAAGATCTCGGCGAGTGCCGTCGACACCATGCGGCTCCCCCTGCCCGCGCCGGGATTGTCGACGGCCAGACGCTTTATCAGCGTGACGTGATCGGGAGAGTTCCAGCCCTTGATCAGCACGAACCCGACTGGCTCGCCGCCGTCCAGTGCGACGAAGTAGCGATAGGTCGGATCGCGCATGGCCTCTGCATGCTGCGCCTCGTCCCAGCGGCCCACGAGCTTGTCATAGCCCGGACGCCGCTCCACAGCCATGATATAAGGGATATCCGCTTCCGTGGCGTCGCGGAGCTCGATGGTCATCAGCGCACCTGGTCCAGCAGGCGCTTGCATTCGAGAAGATCGTAGAGGGCCTCCTGCAGCAGCGCGCGGTCTTCCTTGCCGACGGAGCCTCGCCCGGAGGAGATGGAGGGACCGTCCTCCTCGCCCCCGCCGAAACCGAAGAAGCGGCGCGTGATCGGCGCCTTGGCGCGGCCGACGATCTGGTCCTCTTCCGGCATCTGCACCTTGGGCTCGGCACCGGTCTCCTCGCTGGAGGCGGCGAGAGCCTCGACCGTCGCGAGATCGCCATTGGCGATGGCCGCCACGAACTTGTTGCCATTGGTCTTCAGGAGCTTCTGCACGCCCTTGATCCCTGTCTCTTATACACATCTGACGCTGCCGACG
>CAMFHT010000291.1 GCA_945952245.1 uncultured Rhizobium sp.
CCTGCGGGTTGGCGATGTTCCAGGTGGAAGGCGGCTGCTTGTCGGTGAGCGTGATGCGCACGATCGACTTGATGCCCTTGAAACCGTATTTCCAGGGCGTGACGAGGCGGATCGGCGCGCCGTTCTGGTTCGGCAGCGTCTCGCCATAAAGGCCGACGGCGAGGATGGCGAGCGGGTTCATGGCCTCGTCCAGCCTCAGGCCCTCCACATAGGGCCAGGGCAGGGGCTGGAACACGCCGGACTGACCGGGCATTTCCTCCGGCCTCACGACACTCTCGAAGGCCACGTACTTGGCATCGCTGGTCGGCTCCACGAGCGCGAGCAGGGAGGAGAGCTGGATACCATCCCAGGGGATGACCATGCTCCACGCTTCCACGCAGCGCATGCGGTAGATGCGCTCCTCGACGGTGAGCTTCTTCATGAGGTCCTCAAGCGCAAAGGTCTGCGGCTTGCCTACGAGGCCGTCCACCTTCACCGTCCAGGGCGTGGGCTGGAACTTGCCGGAATTGGAAGCGGGGTCGTCCTTGCCCATGCCGAATTCGTAGAAGTTGTTGTAGGTCGTCACACTTTCCTTCGGCGTCAGCGCATCCTCCACCTTGTAGGCGGAAGGCTTGGAATCGAGCTTGGCCGCAAAGGCGCGGGGTGCAGCGGCGAACGCCAGCCCGCCCGCGGCAAGTCCCATGATCTCGCGGCGCTTCAGGTAGACGCTCTTTGGCGTGATTTCGGAAGAGGGCAGGGCAGGTGCTTTGTAGAGGGGCATGGCTTTCTCCTCGCGGGGCGGCAGCAAACAGGGATCTGCTGATAAATAACCGGGACGGCGTCCTTGAAAAGGCGGGGCCCGGCCACGATTTCGTGTTCAAGAAGCTATACGGACCGGCAAACGGGTTTGTTTCAGTGCTCGGAACAAAAAACTTGAGCCCGCGAGCGTACCGCTTTGGGCCTTACCGATAGTGACAGCCCCAAGGCTTTCCGATAGGAAATGGCCACTATAAAGCCTTTACCCGGGGTAAATGACATTCCTGACCCGGAGTCAGCCCCTTATCGTACCGTCGAGGATTGATCATGCCTGCTTATCGTTCCAGAACCACGACCCACGGCCGCAACATGGCCGGTGCACGCGGGCTTTGGCGTGCAACCGGCATGAAGGATTCGGATTTCGGCAAGCCGATCATTGCGGTGGTGAACTCGTTCACCCAGTTCGTGCCGGGCCACGTGCACCTGAAGGATCTCGGCCAGCTGGTTGCCCGCGAGATCGAGGCCTCCGGCGGCGTTGCCAAGGAATTCAACACGATCGCGGTCGATGACGGCATCGCCATGGGCCATGACGGCATGCTCTATTCGCTGCCCTCGCGCGAGCTCATTGCCGACAGCGTCGAATACATGGTCAACGCGCACTGCGCCGATGCCATGGTCTGCATCTCCAATTGCGACAAGATCACGCCCGGCATGCTGATGGCGGCACTTCGCCTCAACATCCCCGCGATCTTCGTCTCCGGCGGCCCGATGGAGGCCGGCAAGGTGGTTCTGAACGGCAAGAAGCATGCGCTCGATCTCGTCGATGCCATGGTTGCCGCAGCCGATGACAGCGTGTCCGACGAGGACGTGAAGGTCATCGAGCGCTCGGCCTGCCCCACCTGCGGCTCCTGCTCGGGCATGTTCACGGCCAACTCCATGAACTGTCTGACGGAAGCGCTCGGCCTCTCGCTGCCGGGCAATGGCTCGACGCTGGCAACCCATGCCGACCGCAAGGCGCTGTTCCTCGAGGCCGGCCGCCGCGTGGTCGATCTCGCCCGCCGCTATTACGAGCAGGACGACCAGTCCGCCCTGCCGCGCAACATCGCTTCCAAGCAGGCCTTCGAGAACGCCATGGCGCTCGACATCGCCATGGGCGGCTCCACCAATACGGTTCTGCACATCCTCGCCGCAGCGCATGAGGGCGGCGTCGATTTCACCATGGACGACATCGACCGCCTGTCCCGCAAGGTGCCCTGCCTTTCCAAGGTCGCGCCGGCAAAGTCGGACGTGCACATGGAAGACGTGCACCGCGCCGGCGGCATCATGGCGATCCTCGGCGAGCTCGACCGCGCCGGTCTGCTGCACACCGACCTGCCGACCGTGCATGCGAAGACCATGCGCGAGGCGCTGGACAACTGGGACATCGCCATCACCGACAATGAAGTGGCCCGCAAGCTCTTCTCCGCCGCACCGGGCGGCATCCCCACCCAGGTCGCCTTCAGCCAGGACGCGCGCTGGGAGGAACTGGACCTCGACCGCGAAAACGGCGTCATCCGCGATGCGCAGCATCCCTTCTCCAAGGATGGCGGCCTTGCCGTGCTGAAGGGCAACCTCGCGATCGACGGCTGCATCGTGAAGACCGCTGGCGTGGACGAAAGCATCCTGAAGTTTTCGGGCCCGGCCCGCGTGTTCGAAAGCCAGGATGCGTCGGTCAAGGCGATCCTGTCGAACGAGATCAAGGCCGGCGACGTCGTCGTCATCCGCTATGAGGGTCCGAAGGGCGGCCCCGGCATGCAGGAAATGCTCTATCCCACGAGCTATCTGAAGTCGAAGGGCCTGGGCAAGGCCTGCGCACTCATCACCGACGGCCGCTTCTCCGGCGGTACCTCGGGCCTCTCTATCGGCCACGTTTCGCCGGAAGCGGCCAATGGCGGCATCATCGGCCTCGTCCGCGAAGGCGACATGATCGACATCGACATCCCGAGCCGTTCGATCAGCCTCCGGGTGGACGATGCGGAACTCGAAGCCCGCCGCGCCGAGCAGAACGCCAAGGGCTGGCACCCCGCCGAGCCCCGCCGCCGCGCGGTCTCCACGGCACTCAAGGTCTACGCCCAGTTCGCCACCAGCGCCGACAAGGGCGCGGTGAGGGACCTGAGCCAGTTGAAGTGAACGAGACGGGGGCCTGAGGGCCCCCGTTTTCGTTTTGGTGTTTGAATTGCCGATATCCGCCAAGCCTCTCATCCAATGTGCCAAGGCTGCGGGAAGTACCCCCTCTGTCCTGCCGGACATCTCCCCCTCAAGGGGGGAGATCGACTCGTGGCTCATGCCCTGCCGGACTGTAAACGTATCATCCGCAGAACGGTCGAAAGGGAGCGAGCGGCGAGCGGCTCGCTGATCTCCCCCCTTGTGGGGGAGATGTCCGGCAGGACAGAGGGGGTACCATCGCCAACATAGGCAATGGATCAAGACAGCCTAGCCAAATGTCGGGTTACGTCTCCCCCGGTTCCCGCCGCCCCGCATTCCCCCGATCCCGCTCATACCCCTTGACCCCCTTGATCTCCGGCAGCCACGGCTCGCGCCGGATCGTCCAGAGCTCGTAGGTCGGCCGGAACACGCCGACATCGTCCAGCGACCCCAGGTTGACCTCTATCTCGTCCTCTGTGTGCGAAAACACCGAAGAGCCGCAGCGGGGGCAGAAGTGGCGGCCGGCATAGGAGCGGGTCTCGCCTTCGACCGTAACGGATGTCTCAGGAAAGATCGCGGACGCGTGGAAGAGGGCGCCGTGCTGTTTGCGGCAATCGAGGCAATGGCAGAGGCCGACGCGGTAGGGCTCGCCTTTGGCGATGAAGCGGATATCGCCGCACAGGCAGCCGCCGTAAACGCTCGTCATGGCTCTCGTTCTCCCTCAGGGACCGTTGTGGTGAAATGCACCGGCGCGCGTGGAGGTTCCGGTTTTCGTGCAAAGCGATGGTCGCCTGGAAAACACCCCGGTAAAGTGCGCCTGGTATGGCAAACGCCTCTTTTCTTTGCCGCATTCCGCGCCCATCTTCACGGCAAAACAGGTAAATCAAGGGAATCACGATGCTCGCTCTCAAGGCCCGCTTTTTCGGCTTTGTCCTCGCCGCCGCCCTCATTCCGTCCGCGCCGGTCCTTGGCGAAGACGCCAAGACTGTACCGGCCAGCACGATGGAAATGCAGCTCTCCTTTGCGCCCCTCGTCAAGCGAACCTCCGGTTCGGTGGTCAACGTCTATGCGGAGCGGCTGGTAGAGCGCCGGTCTCCCTTCATGGACGACCCGTTCTTCCAGCAGTTCTTCGGCCAGCGCATGCCGAACCGCACCGAAAAGCAGAGCTCGCTCGGCTCCGGCGTCATCGCGACGGCGGACGGAATGGTTATAACTAATAATCATGTCGTCGAGGGCGCCGATGACATCAAGGTGGCGTTGGCGGATGGCCGGGAATATCCCTGCAAGGTGGTGCTGAAGGACGAGCGGGTGGACCTTGCCGTGCTGAAGATCGACCATGCGGACAAATTCACGCCGCTGCCGCTCGGCGATTCCGACAGGCTTGAGGTGGGTGATCTCGTGCTCGCGATCGGCAATCCCTTCGGCGTCGGGCAGACGGTGACGTCGGGCATCGTCTCGGGTCTCGCCCGCAACCAGGTGGTGAAATCCGAATTCGGCTTCTTCATCCAGACCGATGCCGCGATCAATCCCGGCAATTCCGGCGGCGCGCTGATGAACATGAAGGGGGAGCTGATCGGCATCAACACGGCGATCTTCTCGCGCGGCGGCGGTTCGAACGGGGTCGGCTTCGCCATTCCGGCCAATCTCGTCAGAGCCTTCCTGACCGCTGCGGAAAACGGAGCGAAGAGCTTCGAGCGGCCCTATGTGGGCGCCACCTTCACGCCGGTGACCTCGGATGTGGCGGAGGCGCTGGGGCTTGCCCGTGCCCGCGGCGCGCTGATCAAGAGCGTCATCAAGGGCAGCCCGGCGGAGCAGGCGGGGCTGAAGCCGGGTGAAGTCGTGACCGCCGTCAACGGCATCGAGGTCGAGCATCCAGACGCGCTGGGCTACCGCCTCGCCACCGCCGGGCTCGGCAAGACGATTGCCGTCACCGTCATGAACGACGGCAAGCCCGTCGAGGTCAATCTTACGCTCTCCGGCCCGCCCGAAGTGCCTGTTCGTGACGAGCGGCAGGTTAAAGGCAACAATCCGCTTGCCGGCGCCACCATCGCCAATCTCTCGCCGCGTCTGGCCGACGAGCTGCACCTGCCGAGCGATGCGACGGGCGTGGTGATCACGGCCATCAAGGCCGGCTCCCCCGCGCAGCAGCTGGGCTTTCAGGCGAACGACATCATCGTGGCGCTCAACGAAACGCCGATCGAAACCAGCAAGTCGCTGGCGGCACTGCTTGCCTCCAATGACGGCTACTGGCAGTTCGACGTGAACAGGGGCGGGCAGCTGATGCGCCAAAGCTTCCGATGAGCGACCTTTTCGCGCCC
>CAMFHT010000292.1 GCA_945952245.1 uncultured Rhizobium sp.
GTCTTCGCGCTGGCGGCGCACCTCGCCGATTTCCGCGCCGCCGTGGCGCTCATGGATCGAGCGGAACGCAGCACCGGCTTCGATTGACTGCAACTGCTGCGGATCGCCGACCAGCACGACCTTCGCGCCGGCCTCGGCGGCGTGTGACAACACGCGCCCCAACTGCCGCGTGCCGACCATGCCGGCCTCGTCAATCACTAGCACGTCGCGGGACGTGAGCATGTCGCGCCCGTTCTTCCAGCCATGTTCCATGCTGGCGATGGTGCGGGACGAAATGCCCGATCCGCCTTCGAGGTTTTCCGCCGCGATACCGGACAGGGCCGCGCCGCGAACCTCGTAACCCGCCGCCTCCCACGCCTCGCGGGCAACGCCGAGCATGGCGCTCTTTCCCGTTCCGGCATAACCGACGACGACGCCAAGATCGCGCCCGTCCGTGACATGCGCCAGCGCGTCGGCCTGCTCGCCGGACAGAACGAGACCGCGCGTTTCGGCGCGAGCAAGGGCCATGTCGCAGTGTGCGTCGTTCACTTCATGGCGTTTGCGCTCCGCCATCAATTCCGCCGAGCGATGCAGGCGCTGTTCCGCCTCGATCATCTCGCGGGTGGTGAAGCGGTCTTCGCCGCGCCCGTCCTTGCCCAATTCGACCAGTTCGGGTGAACCGCGCATCGCGCCCATGACCTCGTTGAACTGGTCGATGCCGTCGCTGTGCCGGTGCGCGAACTTCGCCATGTCGCGTCGCGTGAAGGTCGATTGCTGCTCCGTGATCGCGTCCAGCGCAATGCTGGGGTCAGCAATGATCCGCGCGCCGTTGTTGCGGGCGATCTCGCGGTGCATCTCGGCGCGGTCTGCCGCTTCGATCCCTTCACCCTCGATCCGCTGCGCCGGCGCACCGATCTGGCTTTGCGGTTCAAGCGGGATGCCCTGCGCCTCAAGGCTGCGATGGTCGATGCGCGCGTCTATGTCGAGTTCGGCCAGACGCTCGTTGGCAAGCTCGGCCCATCGCTCGCGCCAGCGCTCGACCATCTCCGTGCGATTCCAGTCCCGCACCTTCTGGCCGAATCCGTTCTCGTCCACCGAGCGCATTGTGAGCATGACATGCGCATGGGGTTTCGGCATCCCGTCCTCGCCCACATCCCAATGCACATTCACATCGGCGATCATGCCCTGATCGACAAACTCCGCCTGCACGAAATCGCGAGCCAATTCGATGCCCTGCGCCTGCGTCAGTTCGCGCGGCAGGGAGAATTCCACCTCACGGGCAAGCTGGGCGTCCTTGCGCAGTTCGCAGGCTTCGACATCGTTCCAGAGCCGTTCGCGGTCGCCAAGATGCTCCGGCGCCCCCTCCGGCAGCATGACCTCGGAATGGACGACGCCGCGCTTGCCGGAAAAGTCATGGCTGCGGTCAAGCCGGTCGTCGCGCAGGCGCGAGCCGGAGCGGTAGGCGGCGGAGGCCACCGCGCTCGACCCGGCCTTGCGGCCAATGACCTTGACGTGAAGATGATAGATCGCCATCGCGATCAGATCATCTACACCTCTGAGCGCACGTCGGAACGACGTATAAGCGCGCCCTCGAAATGAATTTCTCGGGACTGTTCGCGCCGTGTCAGACCGTCCCGGAGACAATACTGCGTTCCGATGCCACCGCAACTATCCTGTCCGCATCGACAATTTTCGACCGGAAAGGAAAGACAATGCGAAAGCCACGCGACTACGATGCCGAACTGAAGGCGCTCGAAGACAAGGCCAGGGAACTCAAGACACGGAAGGTGCAGCAACTCGGCGAACTGGTAATCGCCACCGGAGCCGACAACCTCACCGCCGACGAACTGGCGGGCGCGCTGATCGTGCTGGCGGAAACCACCGATGCCGGAAAGCGGGAGGCCTGGGCGAAACGCGGCGCGGCGTTCTTTCAGGGACGGGCGCGGCGATCTCCACCAGCGCCTGACCGCGATCACGGCGGCGCTCAAACGCAACCGGGCGGTGCGCAACCGGCATCAGGCGGCACGGGCGCGACATGACATGCGAAGCTGGCAGATCGAGCGCCGGAAACGCACCCGGCACCTCATCGAACTCGGAGGACTCGTCGTCAAGGCGGGCATCGTTGGTCTGACTGGCGACGACCGCGCTACCATCCTCGGCGCGCTCCTCTGGATGGCTGACAAGCTCAAAAGCGAGGAACGCGAGAGGGCATTGGCGCTCTGGGCCGAAAAGGGAAAGGGCGTGTTCGAGGTGGAGCGCGCGACAGATGCATCGACCATCTCCACACACTCGCTTCAGGATGGGGCGTGACCGATGGCGGGCGGCGCGGAGACCAACATATCGCAGCGCTGCCCGCCATCGCGCGGCGGAGCCGCGCAAATGCGGTATGTCCGCGCTATAGTTTCTCGACGGTGATATAGGCGAAACCGCTTCACCAAGCAGTGCAATAATGACGTTGCGAGCGCAGATGAAATAGCTAAAATAGCTTATCCGCAGCGGGGCTGATCACATGAAAACCATGTCTGCAAAAGATGCCAAAAACAGCTTCGGCCTGTTGTTGGATCAAGCCAGAGCAGAGCCAGTTCAGGTGGAGAAGCATGGTCGGCCAGTTGTGGTCGTCATGAGCGTCGAGGAGTTCGAGAAGCTTTCCAGCGCCCGCACTAAAGGCAGGCAGGTTTCCGAACGTCAAAGGCCGGAAGAAGGCTGAAGTGGGTATGTATGCCGGGGGGCGAACGAGAGAAGAAATGTTGGTACGCGGGCGTGAGCAGAGGGGGCAGGCCCAACAGCGGTTTCCGGCTTACAAAGTAGTCGATCTGTTTGCGGGGCCAGGGGGTCTAGGGGAAGGCTTCGCTTCAAGCGTTGACGAGAAAGGGTGCTCACGTTTCACCAGCGTCGTATCTATTGAGCGGGACGAATTTTCACATCAGACCCTTCTCCTGCGGCACTTCATTAGGCAGTTCCCGGAAGGCGAAGTGCCTGATGATTATTATGCGTTTCTCGCCGGAGATATTTCACGCGACCAGCTTTACCGGCGCTATCCAGCCGCTCATCGTCACGCGGCATCGTCCGCTCTACAGATTTCGCTCGGCTCAGAGTCTCATGCGCAGGTGCAGGAGATTATTCGCGAGCGGATCGGTGGAAGCCGTCGATGGGCGCTTGTCGGAGGTCCTCCTTGTCAAGCTTATTCGCTTGTCGGGCGCTCCAGGATGATGGGCCGATCTGACTTTGAGAAGGACGAGCGCCACACGCTCTACCTCGAATATCTCAGGATCATTGCCGACCACCGCCCGCCTGTTTTCGTGATGGAGAATGTAAAGGGTCTGCTTTCTGCGACCATAGAAGGCAAATCGGCAATCGCGCGGATTGTACGTGATCTTTCCCGTCCGAACACCGCTATTCCCGACGCTCCGAGCGATCTGACATACAGGCTGTATTCACTGGCCGAAGAGGATATGGCGGACGAGGAAGTGGACCCTCGCCTGTTTGTCGTGCGCGCCGAAGAATACGGCATCCCTCAAGCTCGGCATCGCATGTTCATTGTCGGCATCCGCAGTGACCTGAACGTCCGCCCCGGAGTGCTGAAGAAGATGGCGGCTCCGACCGTGCAGGAGACGATAGGATCGCTTCCATCCATACGTAGCGGTCTATCCAAGGAGAAGGACAGTGCGACAGCCTGGCTGAGTGAATTGCGGGCCATATCGAGCATGAATGTCCGCCGCCAGTTGAATGGCGCGACCTACGCAGGCGAGGTCGCTCGTGCTCTCGATTTCCGTAATCTGATCGAGGTGAAGTCTCCCCGCGCAGTCTCGTCCGCGCGCTATCCTATGCGTAGGCCCGCGCATGACGTGTTGCGCAGCCTTTACGACGAGCGGCTTTCGGTGCTGACCGCGCACGAAGCGCGCAGCCATATGGCCTCTGATCTTAGGCGGTATCTCTACGCCGCCACCTTTGCGCAGAAGACAGGACGCAGCCCCAAGCTGGCGGATTTTCCCGAGAGTCTGCTGCCGGAGCACAGGAATGTCGAGCTTGGCCGCTCTGGCAAGATGTTTTCGGATCGCTTCCGGGTGCAACTGGCGGATCACGTCTCGACCACCATCACGTCCCACATCTCAAAGGATGGACACTATTTCATCCATTACGATCCCGCGCAGTGCCGCAGCCTCACCGTGCGGGAGGCGGCACGTCTTCAGACATTCCCCGACAATTACTTTTTCGCCGGGCCACGCACAGCCCAGTACCATCAGGTCGGAAACGCCGTCCCGCCGCAGCTTGCAAAGCAGATTGCGGAAATCGTGGCGCAGGTGCTCGATTCCATCCGAGAAGACCGTTGATGGCAGATACGATCACGCGCGAACGGCGAAGCTGGAACATGTCCCGGATAAAGGGACGAGACACCGGCCCGGAATTGCGGCTTCGTTCGCTGCTGCATCGTGCAGGTTTCAGGTTCAGGCTTCACGCGAAGGAGCTTCCCGGCAAACCTGATATCGTCCTGCCGAAATACCGCGCGGCGATTTTCGTCCACGGATGCTTCTGGCATCGCCATGAAGGGTGTCGTAACGCCACGATGCCTTCGACCAGAACTGAGTTCTGGAAGTCGAAATTCGCTTCCAATGTAGGCAGGGATGAGCGCAACCAGGCCGCCCTTACGGCGGCGGGATGGACTGTCTTCACAGTATGGGAATGTGAGCTGAAAAACGATGCACCCGGCGTGGTGGAAAAACTTTCCTATGATATCCGTGAGGCGAGCTGATGGCGCGAAATATCCCGCTTCCGCCAAGTGCGGCCTGCCTCTCTGCCTCAATGCGCGATCTGGGCTATTCGCTTGAAGCTGCGGTTGCAGACCTTATCGACAACAGCATCTCCGCCGATGCGTCGAAGATCGATATCTTCTGCGAACCATCAGTTCCGCAGCCCGTCCTCGTCATCCTTGATAATGGGCGTGGCATGGACGCAGCCGAGCTTCTGGCGGCCATGCGGCACGGGGCCGCAAACCCGCGCATGGAACGGTCTCCTAGAGACCTGGGCCGGTTCGGTCTCGGTCTCAAGACCGCCTCTTTCTCTCAATGCCGCTCCCTCACCGTCGTGAGCGCAAAGGATGGCAGCCTGTCAGGGGCTGAATGGAACCTTGACGTTATCGACCAGGCGGATGACTGGATTCTCAGCATTCTCGACGAAGAAGATATCGCAGCTCTACCCTATGTGGCGCACCTTGCCGCACACGGCACCGCCGTCATCTGGCGGGGAATGGATCGCGTG
>CAMFHT010000293.1 GCA_945952245.1 uncultured Rhizobium sp.
GCCATGCGGCTTGGGAAGTCCGTATAGCCGACGATGACGACGCCATTCGGCGAGACGACGCGCTGATCGGGAACCGTCAGGTCGCAATTGCCGCCGCGTTCGGCGGCGAGATCGACGATCACGGAGCCCGGCTTCATCAGCGCCACCATGTCCTCGGTCCAGAGCTTTGGCGCAGGCCGGCCGGGAATGAGGGCGGTGGTGATGACGATGTCCATCTCGGGGGCAAGCTCGCGGAACTTCGCCAGCTGCTTCTCGCGGAATTCCGGCGAAGATGGCGCGGCATAGCCGCCGGTCGCGGCGCCATCCTGATTCGCCTCGAATTCGAGGAAGACGAAGCTTGCGCCCATGCTCTCGATCTGCTCGGCGACTTCGGGGCGCACGTCGAAGGCGTGGACGATCGCGCCGAGGCTGACGGCCGTGCCGATCGCGGCGAGACCCGCCACACCCGCACCGACGACCAGAACCTTGGCCGGCGGCACCTTGCCCGCCGCCGTCACCTGGCCCGTGAAGAAGCGGCCGAACTGGTTGCCGGCCTCAATCACGGCGCGATAGCCGGCGATATTGGCCATGGAGGAGAGCGCGTCCATCTTCTGGGCGCGGGAAATGCGCGGCACCATGTCCATGGCGACCGCCGTGATGTTCTTTTCCTTGAAGAGCTCCAGAAGCTCGGGGTTCTGGGCGGGCCAGAGGAAGGAGATCAGCGTCTGCCCGTCCTTCAGGCTCCGCGCCTCCTCCGTCTCCGGACCGCGCACCTTGACCACCACGTCGGCCGCGGCGATCACGGCTGCCGCATCGGCCAAAACCTCGACGCCGGCTGCCCGGTAGGCATCGTCCGATATGCCGGCCTTTACGCCTGCACCCGCCTCGACCACGCTCACATGGCCGAGCTTCTTCAGCTGAGCCGCCGAATCCGGCGTCAGCGCAACGCGGGATTCATTCTCCGCCCGCTCGCGCAGTGCTCCTATCTTCATTGCTGGTTCTCCCCAAACGCCGGACACTCAGGCAGGCCCGGCTCTCCTCCGCGGACGCGGACCTGGCGCAGGCCAGGAGCCGGCGCCGGGGGAGAAGCTACCGATTTCAGCCGTAACGACAAGTACGGAATCGGCATAAACCGTTCGTTTACCGTAGATTTTTGTCGTTTGTGGCGCAGCTTTCGACGCTAATCGGTTAGATTTGCGGCGTTGGCGCATGCGCGGCGAGCAGGCCCTCAGCCTTGAGGTCCGACCAGAGGCCCGGCGGGATGGTTTTCCCGAGCAGTTCGGCATTCATCGCCATTTCCTGGGCACTCGTCATGCCCGGAATGACCGTGCGCACGGCCGGGTGGCCGTAGACGAATTGCAGGGCGGCGGCGGGCAGCGGCACGCCATGGGCTGCGCATATCTGCCCGATCCGGCGGACCCGGTGGAGGATCTCCGGAGGCGCGGTCTCGTAATTGTACTTTGCGCCTTCAATGGCACCGGTCGCGAGAATTCCGGAATTGTAGACACCGCCGAGTATCACGCCGACATCGCGTTTTTCGCAGAGCGGCAGGAAGCTGTCGAGCGCCTCCTGCTCCAGGAGCGTGTAGCGGCCGGCGACGAGGAAGCAGTCGAAATCCGCGAGCCCGAGCAGTTTCTCGCAGACCTGCCATTCGTTGACACCCGCGCCGATGGCAGTGACGGCGCCGGAGGCCCGGAGTTCCGAAATCGCCCGGTAACCGCCGAGATCGAAGAGCTCGCGCACGCGCCGGTCGCTCATCTCCTGCGAGCCTTGCGAGAAGACGCAGACATCGTGGACGAGGAGGATATCGACCCGGTCGACGCCGAGGCGTTTGAGGCTCTCCTCGTGGCTGCGCATGACGGCATCATAGGAGTAGTCGAACTCGAGCCGCCTCTGCGGCACGTCCACGAAGGCGTAAGGCGTGACTTCATGCGGCGCGCAGTCGTGGAGCAGGCGGCCCACCTTGGTGGAAATCACGATGTTGTCCCGCCCGATCTTCGGCAGTGTCCTGGCGATGCGCTCCTCGGCGCGTCCGAGCCCGTATTGGGGGGCAGTGTCGATGTAGCGGATGCCGGCTTCATAGGCCGCAAGGATCGCCGCTTCCGAATCCTCGTCCGAAACCTTGCGGTAGAGATTGCCAAGCGGGGCGGAGCCGAAACCCATGCGCGTCAGCGAGAGAGGGGATGCGGTCCGCTTGTTGAGAAGCACGCTGTCGGATGGTTTCATCTTTGCCTCAGGGCGTTTTGGCCGGGCCGGCAAGGCGCGGGCGGAAATAATCGGGATGGGCCTCTTCCAACTGCTCGAACCGGCTGATCAGCTGTCCCAGGTGGAAGCGGATGGCCTTTTGTGCAGCATCGGGATCACGGGCACGGATCGCCTCGAATATCGCGGAATGTTCGGCCAGCACTTCCGTGGACCGGCCTTCGGACGGCAGGATGAGGATGCGTGGCCGCTTGAGCTTCAGCGATATGGTGGAGACGGCCGCTGCGAAATTGGGATAGCCGGTCTGTTCCATGAGAAGCGCGTGAAAAGCCTCGTCCGCCTCGTAGAAGCCCGCGCGGTCGCCGTCTTCCAGCAGCAATTGCTGCAGCCTGAGGTTCCGCGACAGCTGGGCGAGCTGTTCGGGTGTGTGATCTTCAGCCAGCTTGGCGACGGCCGCGGCTTCCAGCGCCTCGCGCATGAAGGAGGATTCGCGGATCTCGTCCATCGAAAAGCGGGAAACGCGGGTTCCGCTCTGCGGCACCACGTCGACCAGTCCCTCCGCAGCGAGACGCGCCATGGCTTCGGAGACGGGCGAGCGGGACACGCCAAGCGCCTCGCAGATCGCCGCCTTCCGGAGCATGGAGCCCGGCGGATAGGCGAGCGACAGGATCGCATCGCGCAGCGCCACATACACCCGGGCCGAAAGTGGGCCCGATGTCTGCACGCCTGCCAGAGGGGCGGCGTCGAATGCGCTCGTGCTGTCCATAAGCTCTCCTTGCGTACTAACATGTTAGTTGACAGGAAAAATCCGTCAAGCTAGACCTTGCTCAATCCACTGATGCTCCAGATACGGGACCCCATGCCATGGACGCGACCGCCAAGACAATCCGGCTCCAGCCGTCCGACAATGTGGTGATCGCGCTCAAGGATCTCGTGAAGGGCGACGTGATCGAGGGTTCGGATCTGGCGCTTCTGCAGCCGGTTCCGCGCGGCCACAAGATCGCGACCTCTTCGATCCCAGCGGGCACGAACGTTTACCGCTACGGCCAGATCATCGGCCAGGCAAAGTCCGACATCGCTGCCGGCGAGCATGTCCACGTCCACAATCTCGGCATGGGCGAACACACGCAGGATTACGGATTTGCGAGCCAGAACGAGCCGCTTCCGCCCGTCAGCGAGGCGAGGACCTTCATGGGCTACCGCCGGGCGGACGGGAAGGTCGGCACGCGCAACTATATCGGCATCCTGACGACGGTGAACTGTTCCGGCTCGGTGGCGAAGTTCATCGCGGAGGCCGCGGAGAAGTCCGGCTTCCTCGACGACTATCCGAACATCGACGGCATCGTGCCGATCATGCATGCGACGGGCTGCGGCATGTCGGGCATGGGCAGCGAGAACTATACCACGCTCTTCCGCACGCTTTCCGGCTATGCCCGCAACCCGAATTTCGGCGGCGTGCTGCTGCTTGGCCTCGGCTGCGAGGTCATGCAGATCCCTGACCTCGTCGGCGGCCGCGAGATGCGGGCCGACGGCATGCTGCGCTACATGACGATCCAGCAGGAAGGCGGCACGCGAAAGACCGTCGAGCGCGGGCTAGAGGCGCTGCGCGGCGTTGCGGAATTCGCAAACCGGGCGATAAGGACGCCGGAGCCGATTTCGGAAATCACCGTCGGCATGCAGTGCGGCGGGTCCGACGGCTATTCCGGGATCACCGCCAATCCGGCGCTCGGCCATGCCTCCGATCTCCTCGTGCGCCACGGCGGCACGACGATCCTCTCCGAAACCTCCGAGATCTATGGCGCCGAGCACCTGCTGACGCGCCGTGCCGAAACCGTGGAGGTCGGCGAGAAGCTGATCGAGCGCATACGCTGGTGGGAAGATTACACGGCGCGGAACGGTGGCGAGATGGACAACAACCCGTCGCCGGGCAACAAGCGCGGCGGGCTCACCACCATTCTCGAAAAATCGCTCGGCGCGGTCGCCAAGGGCGGCACGGCGCCGCTCCGCGACGTCTACAAGTTCGGCGAGATCATCGACAAGAAGGGCTTCGTCTTCATGGACAGCCCCGGCTTCGATCCCTGCTCCGTCACGGGCCAGGTGGCCTCCGGCGCCAACCTCATCGTCTTCACCACGGGCCGCGGCTCGGTTTCGGGTTACAAGCCCGTGCCCTGCATCAAGGTCGCGACCAATTCCGAAATGTACATGCGCATGCAGGACGACATGGACCTCAACACCGGCGACATCGTCACCGAGGGCGTCTCCATCGAGGAAAAGGGCCGCGAGCTCTTCGAACTGATGATCCGGATCGCCTCCGGCGAAGAATCGAAGAGCGAGTCCCTCGGCTTCGGCGGCGCCGAATTCGTTCCGTGGCAGATCGGGGCGGTGATGTGATGGTGGAGATCCTGAAAGCCAGGGACATTCTGCCGGGCGATGCCGCCAACGCCCTTCTCGTCGGCCGTGCCTGGTCGAAGGCGGAAGGCGGGCCCTGTCCGGTCATCGTCCGCGATGGTCAAGTGCATGACCTCACCGCGCTCTCGCCCACCATGTCCGGCCTCCTGGAGATCGCAGATCTCGCGAGCCGGCTGTCTGAAAGTGATTTTCCCGATCTCGGCCCGCTCGATGCCTATCTCGACGGCAGCCTTGGTGAGCTTCTGGCACCGGTCGATCTGCAGGCCATCAAGGCCGCGGGCGTGACCTTTGCCGGCAGCATGCTGGAACGGGTGATCGAGGAGCAGGCGCGCGGCGATTCCGGCCGAGCTGCGGAAATCCGCGAGCGGCTGGCGCCGGTTCTCGGCGACAATCTGCGTGGCGTGAAGGCGGGGTCGGAACAGGCGGCGAAGGTCAAGACGCTTCTGCAGGGCATGAACCTCTGGTCGCAGTATCTGGAAGTAGGCATCGGCCCGGATGCGGAAGTCTTCACCAAGGCGCCGCCCATGGCCGCAGTCGGCTGCGGCGCGAAGGTCGGCATTCACCCGATTTCCGAATGGAACAATCCGGAGCCGGAAGTGGTGCTGGTGCTTCGCTCGGACGGCGAGATCCTGGGCGTGACGC
>CAMFHT010000294.1 GCA_945952245.1 uncultured Rhizobium sp.
ATGCAGCGGCTGATGAACAATCTCCAGGCCGGCAATCCGCAGCAGAGGCCCCCTGCCCCCGCAGACGAGAAGGCGCGAAAGGTCGCCGACCAGCTCAGAAAGCTGCTGCAGGACCAGCAGAAGCTGATGGAGGAGACCTACAAGCTCAACCAGGACATACAACAGGGCCAGTGGAACCCGGAGGAAAATGGCGATCCACAAGATCCTGGCCAGCCTACCGCCGAGCAGCGCAAGAAGATGCAGGACCTGAAGGAGCGCCAGGAGGCGCTGCAGAAGCAGCTCGACCAGCTCGGCAAGGGCATGAAGGAACTCGGCATGAAGCCGGGCAAGGGTCTCGGCCAGGCGGGCAAGGAAATGCAGGGGGCCGGCAAAGCGCTGGGCGAAGGCAAGGGCGAACAGGCGGTCCAGGGACAGGGCCGCGCCATCGAGGCGCTTCGGCAGGGTGCAAAGGAAATGATGCAGGCCATGGGCGGAAAGGGCCAGGGCGGCATGGCCGGCATGCCCATGCCCGGCGGCCCGAACGGACAGGATCCGCTTGGCCGTTCGAATGGCGATCAAGGCCTGAGTGATGACAGCACCAACAAGATCCCCGGCGACATCGACGTGCAGCGTGCCAGAGAGATCCTTGATTCGATCCGCAGGAAATTGGGCGATGGCGGGATCACACCGAGCGGGCGCCAGTATCTGGAGCGCCTGCTGAACCTCAACTGACGATGGAGCGCCTCAGGCGGCCAGCGCCAGCGCCACGGCGCGGCGGATATCGGGAAGCGCGAAAGGCTTCGGCACGACGTCGATGATCTTCTGCATGAGATCGTCGGCACGCTCCCGCTGTTCGGCATAGCCGGTCATCAGCAGGATCTTCGTCTCGGGGCAGGCTTCGGAAGCGCGGTGGGCGAGCTCGATGCCATCCATGACGGGCATGCGGATGTCGGACAGAAGCAGGTCGAAACCGCCTTCCATCAGCTTTTCCAGGCCCTCGGCGCCATCGGCTGCCTCATGGGTCTCATGGCCATCCAGCCGAAGCGCCCGGGCCACGAAGCGGCGCAGCGATTCTTCGTCTTCGGTAATCAGGATCCTCGCCATTTCCGCTCTCTCCATTGGGCGATTTCGGCGGGAAAACGCGGGCGACCCGCATTCCGTTCGAAACGGCTGCAAACATTCTCGTGGGTGTCGGATGCGTCCAGATCGACGCGAACACCATGGTCTTCATGACCACCCACTAATGGCCGGAGCTTCGTTTGCGGGCCGTAAACGACCGTGGTTAACCAAATGAATGGTTAACAAGCCTCTTCCAAGTTTAGAGAGTCTTCTTTCGGAACAGATCAAGCATCGCCGGTAACGACGCCGACGAAGGGCAGTTCGCGGAAAGCATAGGCAACATCCATGCCGTATCCGACGACGAAATAGTCGGGGCATTCGAAGCCGACATAGTCCGCTTCCAGCTTTTCCTTGCGCTTCACGCTCTTGTCGAGAAGCACGGCAATGGTGACGTTGCGGGCGCCGCGTTCATAGAGCAGCTCCTTGGCGAAAAGCAGCGTGCGGCCGGATTCCAGGATGTCGTCGATCAGCAGCACGTCGCGGCCATGCACGTCGCTGTCGATGTCCTTGACGATACGGACGCCCATGGATTCGGTACCGGCCCCATAGCTGGACAGCGTGATGAACTCGACCTCGGGTGCGAGACCGGTATGGTGCAGCGAACGGATGAGGTCGGCGGCGAAGATGAAGGAGCCCTTCAGAACGGCGATGACGAGAAGATCCTTCACCGGACCGGCAGCGATCTGCTCCGCCATTTCGCGATTGCGCTCGGCGATCTGCTCGGCGGTGAACAGCGGTTCTATGGACTTTCCGCGAACGACGGGCATGGGCGGCTCCTGCTTCTGAATTTGGACAGGATCAAGCCGTTAGCAAATCGGCAGGGGCGGAAACACCCTATTCGGCCAGCGAAAGCTCGACCTCGGGCGTTTTTCCACCGGCATGCGGCAATTTTATCTGGAAACCGCGGCTTTCGCCGGTATCGACACTGTCGATGCGCGGGTTGAAGAGCGTGGAGGAGAGCATGATGCCGCCCGAACGCACGTTTGCCCTCAGGCGTGGCGACATGAGCGGCGTCTTGCCATGGTTTTCCAGAATGCCGCTGACGACCATCATCGGAATGCCATTGAGCGTGCGCGGCGAAACGGTGACATGGGTGAAGGCGACCGGATCGCGAGGCTCGGCGGAGCCGGTGCCGGCAAGTGCCGAAAAGCCGCCGCAGAGGCCGAAGACGGTAATGAAGCAGACTGCAATCAGTGCTGAGAACAGGTTGACGGAGAGACGGCCGAGATGCCGCTCCGCCTCACGGAGCGCCGTGACGATTACGGCGTTGAGGACCGCTCCATGCCGCGCGTTCCCCGAAGCGGCATATCCGGCCGGCCGGCCATTGTCGTTGCCAGGGCGGCGGTTGCGATTGACGGGCTGGGCTGAGCGCGGCTCGCTCCTCGTGCCGAAATCCCTGATGACGACGAATTCCGCATCCTCGGCGTCCGTGGGCCGCGTCATCCGTTCGGGAATGGCCCGCGGACGCGGCCGTTCGGGCGGAAGCAGGTCGTAGGTATTGGCCGGTCTTGAACGGGAGCGGAAACTGGTCATGAGCCGTGCTCTTTCTCGTCAAAAGTGCCTGTCGCCTCGCCCCGAATTCCGGGGCGGTTGAAACGAATCCCGACCAGTCGTAAACAGAAATGGTTAACGCTTTGGAAAGGCACGACGCGCCAGGCTTGCAAACGGCCATTCTTTTGCGCCTTTCACCAGATATTAACCGGCGGCATTAACAAATCGACCGCGCGCGACCGGCCGGCATGGTTCGCGAAACGCTGGGCGTCTACACCAAGCATTCGCATGCGGCGGAGACGCTGCGCTGCGCCTCGCGACAGGCATCGAAACTGGGCTCAACTCTTGATTCACTTTGAAAATGTCGGTCTGCGCTATGGAATGGGTTCGGAGATCCTGAGGGATCTGACCTTCGATATTCCGAAGCGCTCCTTCCAGTTCCTGACCGGGCCGTCAGGGGCGGGCAAGACGACGTTGCTGCGCCTGCTGTTCATGTCGCTGAAGCCGACGCGCGGACAGATCCGCAGCTTCGACCGCGACATCGCGACCATTCCGACGCCCGAACTGCCGATGCTGCGCCGGCGGATCGGCATCGTGTTCCAGGATTTTCGCCTGCTCGACCACCTCACCACGTACGAGAATGTCGCGCTGCCGCTGCGCGTGCGCGGCAAGGACGAATCGAGCTACCGCACCGACGTGCTGGAACTCCTGAAGTGGGTGGGCCTGGGCGAGCGCATCAACGTGCTGCCGGCCGTACTTTCCGGCGGCGAAAAGCAGCGCGCGGCGATCGCGCGCGCGCTGATCGACCGGCCGGAACTGCTGCTCGCCGACGAGCCGACCGGCAACGTGGACCCGCCGATGGCACGGCGGCTCCTCAATCTCTTTCTCGAGCTCAACCGGCTCGGCACCGCCGTCGTCATCGCAACGCACGACCTTGCGCTGATGGATCAGGTCGAGGCGCGGCGCATGATACTCACCGAAGGGCGGCTCGACATCTATGAGTGACCGGGACGCAGGGCACGAGGCGGGCACACGCAGGCCCGAAATGCGGGTGAGGCCGACGGGACCGATCGTTCCGCCGACCAATATCCAGAGCAATGCGCTGGCTGTCGTCATCGCGATCATGGCTTTCCTCGCCTGCCTGACGCTCGGTGGCGTCTCGATGGTGCGGGCGACGGCAGCGAGCTGGCAGAGCCAGATCTCCCGCGAGATCACGATCCAGATCAAGCCGGACGACAATCTCGACATGAATGCGGCGCTTTCCAAGGCGCGCGAACTCGCGCTCTCCTTCGTCGGCACACGGACGGGGCAGATCATGGACGAGGACGCGACCGCACGGCTTCTGGAGCCCTGGCTCGGCCCGGATCTCGACATCAAGGAACTGCCCGTGCCGCGGCTGGTGGTCATCACGATCGACGAGCAGAACCCGCCGGATTTCGATGCGATGCGTTCTATCCTGAAGGAGAACATCCCGCAGGCGACGCTCGACGATCACCGCACCTGGGTGGACCGGCTCGTCTCCATGGCGCAGACGACGGTCATGATCGGCCTCTCGATCATGGGCCTGGTCTTCGGCGCGATGATCCTGACGGTCGTGTTCGCGACGCGCGGCGCACTCTCCGGCAACCGACACATCGTCGAGGTTCTGCATTTCGTGGGGGCAGAGGCCTCCTTCGTCGGCAAGGAGTTTCAGAAGCACTTCCTGAAGATCAGCCTCAAGGGTTCGGCTGCCGGCAGTTTTGCTGCCGCCATGGTCTTCGCCGGGCTCAGCTACTGGCAGAGCCGCTCGCTCGCCACGCCGGAAAACGACCAGGCTGCCGCACTCTTCGGCACCTTCTCGGTCGGCTATGGCGGCTATCTCGGCATCTTCGCGACCATGCTGATCATCGCGCTCCTGACGACCGTGACCGCCCGGCTGACGGTGATGCGGACGATCCACGAGATCGACCAGATAAGGTCCGACCCTGCACGCACCGATATTCTTCCGGACTGATCGAGCCGCCATGAAAGCGCCGAGAGACATGCCTAGCCTGAACCTGCCTATAGGCGAAGCGTTCATTTCCGGCCATCATCAAGGGGCCACCATGCGGAATCAGGGGCCTGACGGGCCGAGGACATCGTGAATTCAATGAATGGGGAAGGACAGGCACAGAACGGCGCGGAGGGTCGCCTGGCGAAACGCCGCAGCCCGATCCGCCGGCTTCTCCGGGCGGCAGGCCTTGCCGTCGTGCTGACGCTCGCCCTGTTTTTCGGCGGCTTCCTCTACTTCGCCGACATGGTCACCTCGCTTGCTCCGCCGCCCGACATCAAGGCCGATGCAATCGTGGTGCTGACTGGCGGCTCGCAGCGGCTCAACCAGGCGATCGAGCTTCTCTCGGAAGGGGCCGGGAAGAGGCTGCTGATCTCGGGCGTGCATCACACCACGACACGCAGCCAGATCCGCCGCTTCACGGAAAGCTCGGACGCGCTTTTCCGCTGTTGCGTGGACATCGGCTACGAGGCGCTGGACACGGTGGGCAATGCCGCCGAGACGGTCGACTGGATCCGCAAGCACGGCTACGCCCGCGTGCTTGTCGTCACCAACAACTACCACATGCCGCGCAGCCTCCTGGAGCTGAGGCGTATCGACCCCGTCACCG
>CAMFHT010000295.1 GCA_945952245.1 uncultured Rhizobium sp.
GGCATACCCCCACCCTTAATCCCTCCCCACAAGGGGGAGGGAGATTCCGCTGCGGTACCAGCGCCTCAGCTGCGAAAATGCGCCATATGCGATAGCCCTGGCATTGCGGGAGGGCCGAGGGCATTCAAGGCTCGGTGTTGTTGTCTATCGAGCGGCGGTGATCGGGCCGGCTCTGCGCGGCGCAGTCGCAGCCTGCAGGTATGTGGCTGTCACTTTCGGCACTGCTGGCCGATGACGGGAAAGGACGGCTAACGTTAGCCGTGCGGTTTTGCATCCGCAGGCTTTTCCTCGGCTGCGGCCTGGGGTGCCAACGGCTTCTTCGCAGCGTGCGAGACCCCCGGAAGAGCAACGGGTGCAAAGGGATCTGCCTTCCCGCCTTCAGCCGACGCCCCTTCCGCAGCAGGCTTTTCTGCCGGCGCCTCCGCGGGTGCGGCGTCGCCCTCCTGTGCGGCTTGCTCGGTTTCCACTGAGGCATGCGACTTCGCCGCCGCATCGAACGGGCTTGCGGGCGCAGCGGGCTCTTCGCCGCCACCGAAGACCATTGCCTTCATGGAGTCGATCATGCCCTTGCTCTCGGCTGGCTTCTCGCCCTCGGCCTTCGCCTGTTCGCCTTCCGCTGCGGGCTTCTCGCCCTCGGCCGGCTTTTCAGCGTCTGCTGCCGTTTCTTCCGTTGCAGGCTTTTCGCCTTCTGCAGCCTTTTCGCCTTCGGCGGGCGCGGCCTCGCCGTCGGCTGCGGGCTTTTCACCTTCCGGCTTCGCGGCTTCACCACCGCCGAAGACCATGGATTTGACAGAGGAGAACCAGCCCTTGCTTTCCGCGGGCTTCTCGCCTTCGGCCGCAGCTTTTTCACCCTCGCCGGCCGGCTTCTCGCCTTCGGCGGCCTTCTCACCCTCCGCAGGCGTCTCGCCTTCCGCGGCAGGCTTCTCGCCCTCGGATTTCGCGGCTTCGCCCTCGCCTTCACCCTTCTTCTTCTCGGCCTTCTTGCCTTCGGCCTTGGCACCGCCCTCGCCTTCGGCTGCGGCCCCTTCGGTCCCGGGTTCGGGCAGCGGGTCGATGCAATCGGTCTTCTCGGAGAGCGAGGCCACCAGATGGTGGATGTCCTCTTCGGGCATGACCGTCTTCTGGCCGAAGAACTCGCCGCTCACGCTGGCCGGCGCATCCGTATAGGTGGCGCTGAACTGCGGCATGCCGGAGGTCGCGGCAATGCGCTCGGGTTCGGCGACGAAGATGACGTCGGCACCGATCGCGCGGCCACGCATGTCGGCGCGCTTGTCAGGCCCCTTGCTGTCGATGACGACGACCTGCACGAGATCGGGGTGCTCCTTCTCGAAGACGGCGCCCGCGACACGCAGTGCGGTCTTCACGCGCGTCAGACCGTCGGCGGCGTCGAGCTTGATGTATTTGCGGACCCAGAAGCGGTCCTTCTTGTGTATCGTCGAAACGGCGACGCTGGTGCATTCCTTGCCGTTCAGGCTTTCGGCGGAGGGACCGAGCAGCTTGTCACGCCCGATGTAGAGCGCGGTCGCCCCGGCAGCACCGCTGAGGAGCAGTGTTCCGGTGATGATCAGCACCAGCTTCCGGGAAAACCGGAATATCTTGAGCGAGACCTTCACGTGCCCAGCTCCGCCATGTTCGACTCCACGCAATACAAAAAGGGTCGGGAGACAGAGTAAGCGGGCAGCGTTTCGGAAAGTTTAAAAACAACTATTTGTATTTATCATATTACTATCTGACCGCGCAGCTGCTTGTGGATAGACTCGAAGCGCAGACAGAAAAAAGGCGACCGGACAGGCCGGCCGCCAGGGGGAAGTCAGTCTTCTTTGGTTAAGTTGGTCAGCAATAGATCTTGAACATGGCGCGGATCGCGGCATCCGCCTCGGGGTCGATGAGGCTCGGCGCGGCTTCGGAGAGGATCCTGTTCTTTCGCTCGATCGCCTTCTGCACGAGATCCGGACGGCCGATCTCGACCCACTCCTTCGGGCTCGTGCGATCGGCAACCACGGGGTAGATATATTCCGTCTGCATCACGTTCAGCGTCTCGCCGTGGCCAAGATAATGGCCGGGGCCTTCCATGCACACGGAGCGGATCGTCTCGATCGAAAGATCGTCCTCGCGGAAATCGATGCCGCGGATGCAGCGCTGCACCTGGCCCAGCATGTCGTCGCCGAGCACGAGGCTTTCCAGGCAGAAGCCCAGCAGCGAGGCATGCATGCCGACCGCTTCATAGACCATGTTGAGACCAGAGAGGCCGGCCATGACATTGGAGATCGACTGTTCCCAGCCGGCCTGCATGTCGGGGAGCTTTGAATCGGCGATGCCGGCTGCCGCCCCGCCGGGCAGGTTGTAGAAATGGTGCATCTGGGCGCAGCCCGCCGTCAGCAGCGCCTGTTCGCCGGAGCCCCCGGACATGGCGCCGGTGCGAAGATCGGACACGAAGGGCCAGGTGCCGAAGATCGCGGGATGGCCGGGCTTCATGGCGTTGACGTAGACGACGCCCGCCAAGCATTCCGCCACAGCCTGCACGATCGCCGTTCCGAGCGGCGCCGGCGCCGTCGCGCCCGCCTGGCCGGCGGAGAGGAGCAGCACCGGCATGCCGCCGCGGATGCAGTGCTCCATGGCGATGCAGCTTTCCTCGGCGAACTTCATCGGCGGCACGACGAAGCAGTTGGAGTTCGACACGAACGGACGCTCGCGCCACTTCTCCTCGCTGCCGGCGATCATGTGCAGCATGTCGAAACAGCCCTTCACATGGGCGGGCTCGGAGAAGCTCGTGCCCACGTGCTTGGTCGTTCCCGCGCAGCAGGCATAGAGCGTGTTGATGTCCATCATGAAATTGTCCGGCACGTCACGGCAGACCATGGTGCGCTGGAAGAAGTGGATGTTGTCGAGATGATGGACAAGCTGGGCGGCGTTCAGGAGATCCTTTGCCGTCGATTCCCGGTATTCGCGCTTTTCGACATCGACCACATGCACGGCAGCACCCGCCGTACCGAAATGCACCTTGGTGCCGGAGAGGTGGAGATCGTATTTCTCGTCGCGGCCGAAGAGGGTGATGTCGCGGGCTGCCTTCGTCAGCATGTCCTCGACGAGCGCGCGCGGAAAGCGGATGCGGCCATCCTCGCCCTGGATCGCGCCGGCACCCGTCAGGATTTCG
Organism: uncultured Rhizobium sp.; assembly: GCA_945952245.1. Lineage (GTDB taxonomy): Bacteria > Pseudomonadota > Alphaproteobacteria > Rhizobiales > Rhizobiaceae > Gellertiella. Next base: position 3,155 of record CAMFHT010000295.1, read on the forward strand.
ACGCCGGACTTCGGCGCATTAGCAAGGCCGATCACCTCCAGGGCATCGAGCGCCGCCAGGTGGATCTTCTGAACCTGGTGATCGGTCAGCGGCTTGTACTGGCCGCCGGACAAGCCGGGGCGGACGGGGCGGACGTTTTCCGCCAACGGGGCGGAGCGCACCGCGATGCGGCCCGCACGACCACCGGTGCGGCGTCTCGACAGGGTTTCGGCCTCAGTCATGGAAAGTCTCCTTGCATGCCGGTGGGGACACGGGCTCAATATCTGGAATCAGGCGCGCACGCGCTCGGCCTTGGGATCGTGCATGGGCTTCAGCGAAGCTTCCGCCTTCACGCGGCGTCCGGCGATCTCGATCTCGTAGGACGATGCCAGCACCTCCTCCTCGCTCTCGCCCTTGCAAGGCACATAGCCCATGCCGATCGCGCCGCCGAGGAAGTGGCCGTAATTGCCCGAGGTGATGGTCGAGACGATCTTGCCATCGCGCACCAGCGCCTCGTTGTGGAAGAGGAGCGGCTCGGGATCGGTCAGCCGGAACTGCACCATGCGGCGCGTAAGGCCCTCCTCCCGCTTGCGAAGCACCGCGTCGCGGCCGATGAAATCGCCCTTGGCCGTTTTCACCGCAAAGCCGAGGCCGGCTTCCAGCACGTGGTCCTCGTCGGTGATGTCGTGACCGAAGTGGCGGAAGGCCTTCTCGATGCGGCAGCTGTCCAGCGTGTGGATGCCGCAGAGCTTGAGGCCGAGGTCGGCGCCGGCCGCCTCCAGCGCCTCGAACACATGCGCCGTCTGGTCCGAGGAGACGTAAAGCTCCCAGCCGAGCTCGCCCACATAGGTGACGCGGTGGGCGCGGGCGAGACCCATGCCGACCTCGATCTCGCGGGCCGCGCCGAAGGGATGGGCGGCATTGGAGAAATCGTTGGGGCTGACGCGTTGCATCAGTTCGCGCGCCTTCGGGCCCATGATGCAGAGCACGGACTCGGACGCCGTCATGTCGGTCACAACGACGAACTCGTCCCGGATGTGCTTGCGAAGCCAGGCGAGATCCCGCTGCAGGGTCGCGCCCGGCACGACGAGCAGGAAGGCGGTTTCCGAAAGGCGGGTGACGGTGAGATCGCATTCGATGCCGCCGCGGGCATTCAGCATCTGGGTGTAGACGATGCGGCCCTGCTTCACGTTAAGGTCGGCCGCGCACATCTTCTGCAGGAAGGCCAGCGCATCGCGGCCCTCGACGCGGATCTTGCCGAAGGAGGTCATGTCGAAGAAGCCGACGCCGTTGCGTACGGCCAGGTGCTCCTCGCGCTGGTTCTCGAACCAGTTCTGCCGCTGCCAGCTGTAGCGGTACTCCCGCTCCTGGCCGGGCTTCGCGAACCAGTTGGCGCGTTCCCAGCCGGCCACTTCGCCGAAAACCGCACCGCGGGCCTTCAGGTGCTCGTGAAGCGGCGTACGCCGCACGCCGCGGGCGGTCGCCATCTGGCGGTAGGGGAAGTGATCGGCATAGAGCAGGCCGAGCGTTTCCGAGACCCGCTCCTTCAGATAGGCGCGGTTCTTCTGGAAGGGCTGGGCGCGGCGGATGTCCACTTCCCAGAGGTCGAAGGGCGGCTCGCCATCGTTCATCCACTGGGCGAGCGCCATGCCGGCGCCGCCGGAGGAAACGATGCCGATGGAGTTATAGCCGGTCGCGACCCAGTAGCCCTTCAGCTCCGGCACTTCGCCGAGATAATAGCGGTCGTCAGGCGTGAAGCTTTCCGGCCCGTTGAAGAAGGTGTGGATGCCCGCCGTCTCCAGCATGGGCATGCGCTTGATCGCATCCTCGAGGATAGGCTGGAAGTGGTCGAAGTCGTCCGGCAGCTGGTCGAAGCAGAAATCCTCGCGGATTCCTTCCATGCCCCAGGGCTTGGCCTTGAGCTCGAAGGCGCCGACGAGCATCTTGCCTGCATCCTCCTTGTAATAGGTCGCCTCGTCCTGCACGCGCAGCACCGGCAGACGGGTCAGCCCCGGGATCGGCTCGGTGACAATGTAGAAGTGCTCGCAGGCATGCAGCGGAACCGTAACCCCGGACGTGCCGGCAA
>CAMFHT010000296.1 GCA_945952245.1 uncultured Rhizobium sp.
CGGCCTGGACATTGTCCAGACCGTAGACGCGGGCGATACCGTCACCGACGGAGAGCACCTGGCCGACTTCCGAGACCTCAGCCTCTTTGCCGAAATTTTTGATTTGATCTTTCAGAATTGCGGAAATTTCCGCGGCGCGGATATCCATCAGCCAACCTCTTTCAGTGCAAGCTTAAGGGTAGAGAGTTTGGTGCGAAGCGACGTATCGATCTGACGGGAACCGACCTTCACGATCAGGCCTCCGAGGATCGACGGATCGACCGTGACGTTGACCGCCACATCCTTTCCGGTGACGCCCTTCAGCGCCTGCTTCAGTTCATTGACCTGCGCTTCGGAGAGCGCATGAGCCGAGGTGACCTCGGCGGAAACTTCACCGCGATGACGCGCGGCGATGATGCGGAAAGCCGCGATCATGCCGGGCAGCGCGAAGAGACGGCGATTGCCGGCGACGACCTTCAGGAAATTCGCGACGAGACCCTGGATGCCGGCCTTCTCGCAGACGGCGAGAAGCGCGCGGGTCTGGTCTTCGGCCGTGAAGACCGGGCTCGCCACGAGACGCTTCAGGTCGGCGCTGTCGTCCAGCATCGCCTGAAGACGGTCGAGGTCACGGCCGGTTTCGGCCACGGAACCCGCTTCGAGCGCGAGCTCGAACAGCGAGGACGCATATCTTTCGGCAACGCCAGAAATGTGCTGGGATGTGTCTGCCACGGCCCCAAATTTCCCTGATTTTCATCCAAGAATGCGGCCACCCCCGAAGAGTGATCGTATCGCCTTGAAATCGCTTCGATTATTTCGGGAAAATGCGAGATCTGGATCTTGCGTTTTCCTTAATTCGCGGTCCGTCTAGCATAGGAGTAAAGGACTCGCAACACGCGTGAGGCATTCTCTTGCCTTAAAGCTGCCCTCACTTGTCGCATTTATCCGGCAAATGGGGCGTTTCGGCGTGCATCGCAAGGTTCGAGCGCGGTTAAATATAACCAAAGAAGTAGGAGAGCGGCAGAAGCGCGAGCGCGATTTGAACAACCAGCAGTAGGTAGTTGCGCAGGGTTGCGCCTCGGTCCGAAAGGATCGACAGGATGCGCGCAAAGGCGGCGATGGCAAAGGCAGCGCCCAGTGCGAAGTAGACGAAGGGCTGCGCAACGAGGATGGCCGCAAGTCCAAGCCCCACATAGAGACCGCCGAGCGAAGACCGCATTTCAGAATAGGGGGCGGTGCCGAACTCCGGGGTGTCGAAGCCGAGGAGCCGGAGCGAAAATCCGGGCGCCAGCATCATCATCAGCCCCATGAGCGTCACGAAGGCGGCAGCGCCAAAGGCCAGTTGTTCGCCGGTTTCGGTCGGCAAGGTGAATTCCATCGATGTCCCCCCGGATCATGCAAAGCTAAGGTGAGGCCTTATGCCACGGCCCCCCGGAGAAGGGAATTGCCTTGGTTAACGATTGCTGAAATTGGTTTTGCGGCTAGAGGAAACTCTGGGGATCGATATCGAGCTGGACGTGCACCGAGCCGCGCTCCTTGGGTGCATTGGCGAGCAGCGCCCTCAGATAGGCCTGCATGTCGCTCGCCTTTGCCCCGTGAACGAGCAGCCGGAAACGGTGACGGCCGCGGATGAGCGCAAGCGGTGCCTCCGCGGGTCCGAGGATCGCGATGCCCTTCACGGAGGGTGCGGCAAGCCGCAGGGCCCTTGCATGGGCTTCCGCGTCAGCACGGCTGTCGGCGGAAATGATGATGGAGGCAAGCCTTCCAAAGGGCGGCAGGAGCGCACGCTCCCGCTCCGTGATCTCGCGTTCGTAGAAGGCGTGGGCGTCACCCGAAACGATCGCCTGCATGACCGGATGCTGCGGCTGGTAGGTCTGCAGGAGACCGTGGCTCTTCAATCCGGATCGTCCGGCGCGGCCGGTCACCTGCGAGAGCAGCTGGAAGGTTCGCTCGGCGGCGCGCGGATCGCCGTTGGCGAGCCCGATATCCGCATCCACGATCCCGACCAGCGACATCAGCGGGAAGTTATGGCCCTTCGCGACGAGCTGGGTACCGATCACGATGTCCGCCTCGCCCTTGGCGATGGCCTCGAGCTCCAGTCTGAGCCTCCGAACGCCGCCCATGAGGTCCGAGGACAGGACGATGGTGCGGGCATCGGGAAAATGGCGTTCCACTTCTTCGGCAATGCGCTCCACGCCAGGGCCACAGGCCACCAGGTGATCGAAAGTGCCGCATTCCGGGCAGGCTTCCGGCGTCTTCTCTGCATAGCCGCACTGGTGGCACTGGATCTGCCCCTTGAACCGGTGCTCGACCAGCCAGCTCGAACACTGCGGGCACTGGAACCGGTGGCCGCAGACGCGGCAGAGCGTCAGCGGCGCATAGCCACGGCGGTTGAGGAAGAGGAGCGCCTGCTCGCCCTTCGCCACCGTCTTCTGGATGCCCCGCAGCAGGATCGGCGACAGGAATCCGCCGCGCTCGGGCGGATGGCGGCGCATGTCGACGAGGTGCAGGTCGGGAAGGGCCGCCTCTCCGAAACGGACCGGCAGGTGGATGGCGCGGTAGCGGCCGGACAACCCGTTCACATGGCTTTCGACCGAGGGCGTCGCGGAGACGAGCACGACGGGGAAATTCCCGATGTGACCGCGCACCACGGCCATGTCGCGGGCATTGTAGAATACCCGGTCCTCCTGCTTGTAGGCAGGGTCGTGCTCTTCGTCGACGATGATCAGCCCGAGTTCCTGGAACGGCAGGAAGAGCGCCGAGCGCGCACCGGCAACCACGTGAACATCGCCCGATGCTGCCTGCCGCCAGACGCGTTCGCGTGTCTTCGGTGCAAGATCCGAATGCCATTCGGCGGGCTTGGCGCCGAACCGGTCCTGGAAGCGTTCGAGAAACGCGGCGGTGAGCGCGATTTCGGGCAGGAGAATCAGCACCTGCCGGCCCTGTCGGAGCGTTTCCGCAATCGCCTCGAAGTAAACCTCGGTCTTGCCCGAGCCGGTGATGCCGTCCATGAGGGCAACGGAGAAGCGCCTTGCCCTCACCTCTTCGAGAAGCTCGTCCGCGGCTTCGCGCTGTGCGCCTTCGAGCCGGGCCGGCGCATGATCGGGATCGGGAGGCGGCACGAGTGGCGGCGGGGGAATGAAGACGGTCTCGAAAACACCCTGCGCGATCATCCCGTCCACGACGCTGGTGGAGACGCCAGCCGCATGGGCAAGGCCGGAGCGGGTCCAGGCAAGACCGTCATTGGCGAGTTCGAGCACCCGGGACCGGGCGGGCGTGATCTTTTCCGGCCTCGTGCCGGAAAATCTCAAACCCTCGACCATGGGCTCCGGGTCAAAACCCGCGGGGGCCCGGAGTGCCATGCGGGCGACAAGGCCCGGTGGCGTCAACGTATAGGCGGCGACCCAATCCAGGAACCGGCGATGGACGGACTTGAGAGGGGGGCAATCGAAAACCTTGGTGAGCGGCCGAAGCTTCTTCGGATCGACGGCGCCGTCCTCTTCTCCGTCCCAGACGACGCCGATGACCTGCCGGGGGCCGAGCGGTACCTGCACGATGCTGCCGGGCTCTACGTCCACCCCTTCCGGCACTGCGTAGGAATAGGGCCGCGGCGCCGGCATGGGGACAAGCACGGGCACGGTCGCCACCGGTTTCAGGGTCGATACCGGTCCGAAGAGATCATCTGTAGGGGACTTTAACGACATGGCCCCTCCTAGCGCGATTCCGGATCAAAGCCAAAGCAATTGATACATAACGTGAACCTGCCGGGGATCGACCGGCAGTGTTCATGCTTTGCTAACCATCGCGGTGCCAGAGTCTCGAGCTTGAGGCAAAGCGAGACCCAGAGATGAACGAGATCCTAGTCATTGCCGATGCCGCCCTGATGGCCGAGCGCCAGGCATGGCTTTCCGCCCTGTCCGACGAACGGCGCCTTTCGGCAAAGACGCTCGACGCCTATGAGCGCGATACGCGGCAGTTCCTGTCCTTCCTCACGGGCCACATGGGCGGGCCGGCAACGCTGTCCGACATCCACACGCTGCGCACCGCCGATCTGCGTGCCTTTCTCGCCGCGCGGCGGAGGGATGGAGCCGAAGCGCGCACGCTGGGGCGCAATCTCGCCGGCATCCGCTCCTTCCTGCGCCATCTGGAGCGGAAGGGCCTCGCCAATGCCGCGGCCGCAGGCGCCATGCGCTCGCCGAAGCAGCCGAAGAGCCTGCCGAAGCCACTGTCGGACGTGCAGGCACTGGCGGTTGCCAGCCATGAGGCGCAATTGAACGAAGAGCCCTGGATCGCTGCTCGCGATGCCGCCGTCCTATCCCTGCTTTACGGCTCCGGCCTCCGCATTTCCGAGGCGCTCGGTTTGACGGCTGCGGATTTTCCTGCAGGCGCGACAAGCCTGCGGATTGCCGGCAAGGGCGGCAAGACGCGGATCGTGCCGCTCATTCCGGTCGTCGGCGAAGCGGTCGCGACCTATCGCAAGCTCTGCCCTTACCGCCCCGCAGCGGACGAACCCCTGTTTCGTGGTGCCCGCGGCGGGCCGCTCCAGCCCGCCATCATCCAGCGCGCCATGCAGGCGCTGCGCGGCGCGCTCGGCCTGCCGGAAACGGCGACGCCGCATGCGCTCCGCCATTCCTTCGCGACCCATCTGCTGGCCGGTGGCGGAGACCTTCGTACCATCCAGGAATTGCTGGGCCATGCCAGCCTCTCGACGACCCAGGTCTATACCGGTGTCGATTCGGCGCGTCTGCTCGATGTCTACGATCGCGCGCATCCGAGAAGCGTGAGCAAGCATTAACCACGGCATTTAAGCAAATGTGAGCCTGATGCCGCTAGATCTTCAGCCTGACCGAGACTGCAGGAGCCTGCCATGAAGGCCTATGACCAGAGCAAGATCCACTTTCCGCCGTTCATAGGCCTCCTGTTCTGGATCGCCGCCAGCCTGCCGCTCGTGCTGGTTGCCCTGCTTTGTGCCGCGTTCTTGTGGCTGACCCCGGTCCGCGCGTCCGATCTTGCCTGCACGGGAACCGATCTCGTGGAAGCGATGAAGACATCGGACCCTATCCGTTATGCAGCGCTCGAAAAAGAGGCGGCGGCGGTACCGAACGGGAACGGCGTGTTCTGGAAGGTCGAGAAGGCAGGGTTGAAGCCGTCCTATCTGCTTGGCACCATGCACCTGACCGATCCGCGTGTGCTCAAGATGCCGGCGGGTGCG
>CAMFHT010000297.1 GCA_945952245.1 uncultured Rhizobium sp.
GGCCCGGATCGCAGAATTCGGCCGCCGGGCGCTGGAGCTTCACCCCGGCGATCCGGCGCTCGCCTTCGATTATGCGCAGGCGCTGTTTGCCGAAGGCCGCTATGCGGACGCCGTCGCGGTGTCCTCCCGGCTCGACCGCGGCAATCCCGAACATCTGGCGCTGATCATCAATTGCTACCGGCTCACCGGCCAGTTCGCGCTTCTTTCGCGCGAACTCGGCGAGATGCACCGCCGCCAGCCGGACAATCTGCTCGTGACCGTCAGCCGCTTCGTGATTGCCCGCGAAATCGCCGATTTTCCCGTCATCGCGGAGGAAGATGCGCTGATGGCGGAAGAGGCGAACCCGAAGGCCGAGGCCGTGCGCGCGGCAAGTCCGGCCATGACGCGTCTTCTCTGGTCGGAAAGCGACCGTGTGAACCGGCTGCCGTCCGCCGACAGCATGGCGCTTGCCGCCCTGCCGGCAGCGACCGCGCGCCGGCCCGTCTCGGCGGAGGGCGAGAGGCTGCGCATCGGTTATCTCTCCTCCGATTTCCACGAGCACGCCACCATGCGCCTGTTCGAGGACGTGCTTGCGCTGCACGACCGCACCAAGTTCGAGGTCACGCTGTTCTGCTATACGGATCCGCACCAGGTTTCCTGGCAGGGCCGCAATTTTCCGCCGCAGGTGCTCTCCCGCATCGTCTTCGTGGGCGGCATGGACGATCAGCGGGCGGCGGCGGAAATTTCCGCGCGCGGCATCGATATCCTCGTCGATCTCAAGGGCCATACCATGAATGCCCGGCTGGGCATTGCCAAGTTTTCCGATGCCCCGGTGAAGGTCACCTATCTCGGCTATCCCGGCAGTGTGGTGGGCGGCGGCTTCGATTATGCGCTGACGGACCCGGTGGTGACGCCGGACGAGGCTATCCCCTTCTTCGAGGAAAAGCTCTGCCGGCTCCCGGAAACCTACCAGGCGAACGGCTCGCTCCGCCGCCCGCTGCCCAAGGCCGTCCGTCGCGCGGATGTGGGTCTGCCGGATGGCGTGTTCGTCTTCGCCTCGTTCAACGCGATCCAGAAGATCAGCCGGGCGTGCATGGCGCTCTGGGTGCGCGTGCTCGATGCCGTGCCGGGCTCGCTGTTCTGGGTGCTCGCCACGCGGGACGAGGTGCGCGCCAACCTCATCAAGGGCTTCGAGGCCGGCGGCATCGGCCGCCACCGCATCGTCTTTGCCGATGGCCTGCCCTATGCGGAGCACGTCGCGCGCCTGCAGCTCGCCGATCTCGGGCTGGACACCTTCCCCTATAACGGCCACACCACGACCTCCGACATGCTCTGGGCGGGCCTGCCGGTGCTGACGCTGAAGGGACATGCCTTCCAGGCGCGCGTCTCGGAAAGCCTGATCAGGGCCGCCGATCTCGACGGCCTGGTCGCCGACGATACCGACGACCTCGTTGCCCGCGCCGTGCGGCTTGCGGCAGACCCGGAGGAAATCGCCGTCCTGAAGGCAAGGCTGGAGCGCGACCGCTTCCGCGCGCCGCTCTTCGATTCCGCCCGCTTTACCGCCCATCTGGAGGAAGCCTATCGGCTGATGGCCGAGCGAGCCCGCCAGGGTCTCGGGCCTGAGCTCATCGACGTGCCGGCCTTGCCCGCAAGGACGGAAGCGTTTTCGGCGCGGGCGCGGGGGTAGCTGTAGCGGATGATTGAGGCTGCGGTGACGCGCTGACTGTTAATGCTGCGGGAGGTACCCCCCTCTGCCTTGCCAGGCATCTCCCCCACAAGGGGGGAGATCGACTCGGGGCAGGCGTCCTGCTGATCTCCCCCCTTGTGGGGGAGATGTCCGGCAGGACAGAGGGGGGTACCATCGCTAACTACGGCGAGGGTACCACCGCAGACGGCCGGGGTACCCTCCGCAGCATCAGCGAGGACACCGCCGCCAATGGCAGAGGGGCACCATCGCCAACGCCAACAATCTCACTCCGCCTCGGCCATCCTCAGCTCGAACATCTTCCGGAAGGCCGGGCGCGACTGGCAGGCGTCGAGCCAGGCCTTGACCCGCGGCGCGGCGTCGAACAGTTCGGTCTGCGACTGCGTGTAGCGGAACACCTCGGCGAGGTTGAGATCCGCGACCGTGAAGCGGTTGCCGACGACATGGCCGGTCTTTTCCAGCTGGGTTTCCAGCACCGCAAAGGCCTTCTTCAAGGCCCGGCGGGCCATTTCCACTGATGCCTTGCCATCGGGGGTGTTTTCCGCGCCGTTGTCATAGGTCAGCACGATCTTCACCGCATGCGGCTCCACCTCTGCGATCGCCCAGAAGCTCCAGCGCAGCATCTCGCCCTCTTCGTCCAGAGTGGCGGCGGAGAGCGGGCTCGGGTGCTTGCGGGCGAGGTAGAGGTTGGTGGCAAGCGATTCCGTCAGCACCAGGTCGCCGTCCTTCACCACCGGGATCTGGCCCATGGGGTTGACCGCGAGGAAGTCAGGCGAAAGCGTGTTGATCGGCGCATCCGGGGCAAGCGGGTTCTCGATGCGGCGGGCCTGGATGACCGGCACGGACTGGTAGGGAAGGCCGAGTTCCAGCGCCATCCAGTAGTTTCGCGAGGCGCGGGAGCGGTAGACGCCGTAGATCGTCAGCATGGGTTTCCTCCACAATGGGGGAGCACGGTGCGGCTCCCTGTTGCCGGGAAGCTAGCTGCTCCGGACATCTGGAGAAACGGGGTCGCGCTTCACAAATGATCAAATGTTTTGATCGAAGCGAGCCGCTCAGGTCAGCCGGTTGCGCTCCACCGTCAGCTGCGGAAAGGCGGCCGCGCCCTCGCGCACGAGATCCCCGCTCGCCTTATCCGCCCAGCGGAAGCCCGCGACCGCGCCCTCTGGCGTCGCGGAAAAGATGTTGTCGGCAATCACGGCGCTGCCCGCACCGTCCGCCACCGTGACCGCGCAGCCGAGCGGGACGCCGCGGATCATGTTGCCGGTCGCGACCACGTTGCGCAGATAGGGTCCCCAGCCCAGCAGCAGGCCCCATTTCGCTGTGACGTCTATGGCATTGCCGGAGACGACCGTATCCGCCTCCGCCGCGATGCCGATGCCGAAGCCCGCATCCTGCGGCGGGTAGGGGCCGGGGGCATTGATGTTCCTGACCACGTTGCCGGTGATCGTGGCGAGCCGTCCACCCTCGTTGAAGTTGACCGCTGAAATGCCGTTTGCCGCGCCATCCACCAGATTGCCTGATATAGACGCGCCCTCGAAGGCGAATTCGGAATAGATGCCGGTCTCGCCCGAGCGCAGGCACTGGTTGGCGGAGATCTGCACGCCGGAGGCGCTGTTGGCGCGGATGGCGGAAAAGGCGCAGTCCTCGACGTGATTGTTGGCGACCATCACGTTGCCGGCGCGGAAGATGTTGATGCCATTGCCGTTCTGCCCCGTGCCGCCGGCGCGGGAGAGAATGCCGGAGACGCGGTTGCCGGTGACGATGGTGCCATCCTCAGCCGGCTTGTAACGGTGTACGAGAATGCCGCCATTGCCGCAGCCGCTGACGTGGTTGTCCCTGATCGCAAGATCATGGCTCTCGACGGCATGGATGCCGGCATCCGCCGCGCCGGAAATGCGGTTGTCGCGGATTTCGCCGCCGCAGCCTTCGAGATGCAAGGCATTGCGGCTCGCGCCCAGGATCTCGCAGGCCTCGATGTCCAGCCGCTCCACGCCGACAAAGTGCAGAAGACCGCCCGCATCCTCTGACAGCCAGCGGTTGCCGCCGTCGATGGTGAGGCCCGAAAGGCGCAGGCGCTTCAGGCCCACGCCGGAAAAGAGCCTGCCATCGCCGGTATATTCGATCCGGGAGCGGCCCGGCACGCCGTTGATCTCGGTGAAATCGGGCAGGTCGAGGCCTGAGACGCGGTAGGTGCCGGGCGGCAGGAAGACGGGGCGGCCCCGCTCCGCCGCTTGCCTCAGCACCTGGGCAAAGCGGCGGCTGCCGTTTTCGCCGGGCTCGGCCACGACCATATTGCCGGCATCGAGGCTGCCGCGCAGGCCGGCCGCGCGGAAGAGCTGGCCCGCACCCACGGGCGCGGCAACAGAAAGCCCCGCCACCGCCGGCAGGATGCCCCCACAAAAGAAACGGCGTGTCAGCATGAAGCACTCCTCGTCATGTCCGACTTTCGTCGCAAGAAGCATGCCATGGCGGTTGTACCGTTCCGGTACAGTTTCGGGCGGAGAAGTGTTGCCGGCCAATATGTTAGGCTTACCCAAGCAGCGTTTCGATGGTTGGAGACGGAAGCGGTCTTTGACCCGCTAACCGCATGTAACGCTAGGATTTTTAACCCGATAAATACTAATTGGAAATCATAGCGTTTAAGCATATTCATACCAGAATAAGTTAGGCTGCTTCCAGGCTAAGGCTAGGTTCGCCTGACACAAAGGGGGTCAGTGCATGCAATCAAAGGGCATTCTGCCATCGGAGCGCGCAGACAAGTCTGCAGCCCTCGACGAGCAGAGCAGGTTGCTGCTTTCTCTCGCCGGTTCCCGTATCATCAGTGAAAATACCGAGCTTCTGACGGGCGAGGTCGATTTTCTACGGTCGATTCTGGAACATCTGCCGGCCCAGATCTTCGTGAAGGATGTGAACAGCCGGTTCGTCTTCGCCAATGCCGCCACCATCGCCAATCTCGGCAAGAAGAGCCTGGACGAGGTGCGCGGCAAGACCGACTTCGCCTTCTACACTGCCCAGAATGCCAACGTCTTCTTCGAGCGCGAGCGCGCCATCATGACATCAGGCGTGGCACAGATGAATTACGAGGAGAAGTACATCGGCTCCGACGGCCTGCCGGCCTGGCATCTGTCCTCGAAGATCCCCCTCACCAACGAGCGGGGGGAACCGAGCGGCCTCGTCGGCATTTCGCTCGACATCACCGAGCGCAAGCGGCAGGAAATGCTGCGCACCGGCCAGTCCGACCTGCTCGAGATGATCGCCCGCAGCGAGCCGCTGCCGGCGGTGCTGGAAGCGCTGGTGCTGCTGATCGAATCGCAGCTCGCCGGCATCTACGGCTCCATCCTGCTGCTCGATGCCGCCGGCCGCCGGCTCTACAAGGGCGCTGCTCCCAATCTGCCGGATGCCTATAACGACCGCATCGAGGGCGTCGAGATCGGCGATTACGTCGGCTCCTGCGGCACCGCGGCGTACCGGCGCGAGCCCGTCGTCGTCAGCGACATCATGAC
>CAMFHT010000298.1 GCA_945952245.1 uncultured Rhizobium sp.
GCTACCTCGGCACTCTGACCTTGAACGGCCTGATCAAATACGCGGCCATGCGCATTCGTGGCCGCGTGAGCGAGCGCCTGGTCCGCAGGCTTCGGCTCGGCGTATTGCGTCGCGCGCGCGCAGGTGCGGGCGCCGAACAGCGAGCACATCTCTCCGCGGTAGTCGTCCAGGAGGTCGAGCCGATCGGGTATTTCGGCGGCAGCCTTGCCGTTGTTCCCGTCATTCAGGGCGGCGCTCTGCTGACCAGCATCCTGTTCCTGCTGATGCAGAACCCGGCCTTAGCTCTGGCGGCACTGCTGATGTTGCCGCTGCAGCTTACGCTCTTGCCGGGCTTGCAGAAGCGGCTCAATGCGAAGGTGCGTGAGAGGGTTCGCTCGACCCGCAAGCTCGGCGGTCTGATGGTAGCCGACGCTTCGGCTTCGGGAGCCTATAGCTCGCAGGCGGCGGCCACGCGGACAGGCATGTCGGTCCTGCGCCATCAGATGCAAATGACCGCGAGCCTGGAAACGATCCGGGTCGAGATCAACGACCTCAAAGGCAGGATCAAGGGTCTATACAATTACACCTCCAACCTGACGCCCTTCTTTTTCTTCACGATCGGCGGCTACCTCGTTGTGAGAGATCAATTGTCGCTCGGTGCGCTGGTGGCCGCTCTGGCCGCCTATCGGGAGATTTCACCAGCGCTGCGGGAGCTGTTCGATTTCATGCAGAACTGGTCGGACGCGAAGGCCCGTTTCAGCGAGGTCACCCGAGCCATCAGCCAGGTTCATGCCGCCCCGAGTGTGGTCGACACCTCTCTGCTCCCGCGTCGTCGCGAGCAGATTGCGAGCTGAGAATGGCTCGGGAGCGCGGCCATCGCTCGATCGGCCCTCGTCGTGTGCGGGTTCAGAATTGAATTAGGCTAGGACACGGTCTAGGTGGCGCGCGCGACACCCGGCTCGCTTGAATTCCATTCCGGGACGGCAAAGGCATTCCGGATTGCATATAGCTCGGCAACAAAAGCTGCGACGAGGCGGGAATTCGCGCTGCCAGGCGGCTTCAAAAGCAGGGCGCGGAAATGCACCGCTGGCTCGAAGGGACGAACGGCAATCCCCTGGATCATTTTGTCGGCGATAATGAAGGGGTTGACGAGGCCGATGCCGAGGCCTTGCGCTGCAAGGATCGCTATGGTCACGCCATAAGGCGTTTCCACTAAAATGCGGGGTTGGACACCGTGCTCCGCGAAGATTCGGTCCATGGCAAGTCGCACCGTGTCCTCTGGCGCGAGCGCCAGGAACCCCTCGTCGCTCAGGTCGGCCGGCGTGATCACCTCCCGGCTCGTCAGCGGATGCCCCAGTGGCATGACGCAGACTGCGCGAGGCGTGGTGAACACCGTGTGTAAGACACCGTCAGTGTCGATCTCGTCAGCCGCCAAGCCGATGTCGAAGCTGCCTGACGCCACGAGATCGCGAACGACGTTGGAGGTCCGCACCTGATAGCTGATCCGCACCTGCGGGTGCTTGCGCGAGAATGCCGTGATCGCTCTCGGGACGAGGCCATGCCCAAGTGCCGACAGGCTAGCCACCCGAATGGTGCCGGCACCGACCTCCTTGATCTGAGCGGCTCGCAGCTTGAGGCGATCGAGGCCGACCAGGTTGGCCTTGACCTCGGCATGGAAGAGCTGGCCTTCGCGCGTCGGCACCAAGCGGCCGCGGATCCGATCGAACAGGCTGAAGCCGAGTTCGGCCTCAAGTTTGGCGAGCGAACGGCTGACGGCAGGTTGCGACGTGCTGAGCAAGGCAGCTGCGGCTCCGGCGCCGCCACTGATCATGATTGCGTGGAAGACGTCGACATCGCGCAGGTTCATGAACCGCCCATATCAAGAATGGATCGACTCTATCGATATGGCCATAGATGGCAATGCCGGCGCGAGCTAGCGTCTACCTATGACCAAATCGGATGACACCTCGCATATTCATCCGCCCGCGCGTTCCCACCAGCCATTCCAGGCAGTGGTAATGCCCGTTGAGCGGGCTTCGACGATCGTTTTTGATGATCTTGAGGCGTTCGAGAAACGGGCCGAGCGCGTCTACGACGGTTTCAGCTACGGACTCTATGGGACGCCGACGAGCCGGCTCCTCGAGGACCATATTGCCCAGCTTGAAGGGGCATCCAGGGCTCTCGTCGTGCCCTCGGGCATGGCGGCGCTGACGCTGGCGACGATGGCTGTTTGCCGAAGCGGGGACAGAGTCTTGATGCCGGAGACGCTGTACGGCCCCGCCCGGGACATGATCCTGCGCTTCCTCGGGCCCTTGGGTATCGAGGCGACAGTGTATGACCCGCGGCTCGATGCTGGGATCGGCGGTCTGGTCGACAACCGGACGCGGTTGGTCTGGGTGGAATCTCCGGGCTCGGCGACGTTCGAGGTTCAGGACGTGCCAGCGATCGCCGCTGCGGCCCACAAGGCGGGTGCCCTGGTCGCTGCAGACAATACCTGGGCTTCGCATCTCCTGTTCAAGCCGCTGGCTCATGGCGTCGACATCAGCATGCAGGCCTTGTCGAAGCACGCGGGCGGCCATGGCGACCTGTTGATGGGCTCGCTCGCAGTCCGGGACGAAAGCCTGTTCCGACGCCTGAAGGATACGGCACGTTTCCTCGGCTATGGCGTCTCACCAGAGGACTGCGCGCTGTGCGAGCGCGGCCTGATGACCATGCCCGTCCGCATGCGCCATTCCGCCGCGAGCGCAGAGAATATCATCACGTGGCTGTCGGCGCGTCCGGAAGTCGTTCGCATTCTGCATCCTGCCATGCCGGATCATCCCGGGCATGCGGTTTGGAAAAGAGACTTCTCGGGCGCGGCTGCTGTCTTCGCGGTCTTGTTCAAACCAGAGCTCGCGCGCGTCCAAGCCGAAATTCTCCGCCGGATGCGCCTGTTCAAGCTCGGAGCGAGCTGGGGCGGCGTCCACTCGCTCATCGCGGTCAATGATCCCCGGAAAGGCCGGACCAGCCTCGACTGGCTGCCACCCGGCCCGCTCTGGCGACTGTCGATCGGGCTGGAAGCGACCGATGACCTGATCGGCGACTTGGAGCAGGCCTTTGCAGCGGCCGCTGACTTTGCGGCCTCCCAAAGAGCGGGCCGAACGGCAGCTGAATAACCCTTCTAAAACCGCAAAACAGGGGAATGGAGATGAGCGTGACAAGATTGAAGGTACTGCTCGGCACGGCGGTTGCCGCCGCTGGCCTAATGGCAGCGATCGGCGATGCCAGTGCACAGAGCGTGGTGAACAAGATCAAGCAGCGCGGCTATGTCAGCTGTGGGGCGAGCCAGGGCGTGCCCGGCCTCTCGCGGCCTGACGAGAACGGCTATTATCGCGGCTTCGATTCCGACATCTGCCGGACCTTCGCGGCGGCTATCCTCGGCGACAAGGACAAGATCCGCTTCGTGCCGCTCAATGCCGGCCAGCGCTTCCCGGCGCTGCAGACCGGCGAGATCGACGTGCTGTCGCGGACCTCGACCATCACCCTCTCGCGCGACACGGTGGTCCGCTTCGTCTGGATCACGCTCTACGACACCGACGGCCTGCTCGTGCGCAAGGCCGACAAGATCACCGATCCCAAGCAACTCGCTGGCAAGACGGTGTGCCTGCAAGGGGGCGGCAGCCTGACGGAGAAAGCGATCGAAGAGACCGAGGAAGAGCACGGGATCACGATGAAGAAGGTCTATTTCGACTCGACGATCCAGGCCCGCGACGCGTTCTTCGGCGGCCGCTGTGACACCTATGTGACCGATGGCACGGCAGCCGCCGGCCAGCGAGCCTCGGTGGCCAAGAACCCCGACGACTACGACATCATCAAGGTGGGCCATGCGGCCGAGCCGAACGGCGTCGCGGTCGCACGCGGGGATGATCAGCTCTTCGACATCACGCGCTGGGCGATCAATGCCCTACTCTGGGCTGAGCTTCACGGCATCACCGCCAAGAACATCGATGAGAAGCTGAAGTCCGGATCTAGCGAGATCAAGCGGGTGCTTGGCCAAGAGCCCGGCTTCGGCAAGCCGCTCGGGCTCGACGACAAATGGGTCTACAACGTCGTCAAGCAGATGGGGAACTACGCCGAAATCTGGGACAACAATCTCGGGAAGAACAGCCCCCTGAAAGTCGATCGTGGCCTGAACGCGCTCTGGAAGGATGGCGGCCTGAACTACCCCTATCCCTGGGACTAGGCGCTGTCGCGGGGGAGCAGAACCAACGCTCCCCCCGTCCAAGAAAGCATTCACAAGGTAGGGGAGAGCGGCATGTTCAGGGATGCCAGGACGAGATCGATCGCGATCCAATGTCTATTGGTGATGGCTGTCATTGCCGCAGCGAGCCTGTTTATCACCACGACCTTCACGAACCTGCAGACGCGCGGGATTCCGATCGGATTCGACTTCCTGACGATGCCATCCCGGATCGTGATTTCCGAGGCGATCCTCTCCTACAAGTCACGTGATCCCTATTACTGGGCCATCGTCGTCGGGCTGGCGAACACCGTCTTCATTTCAGCGCTGGTCATCGTCTTCTCATCGGTGCTCGGCCTGATCGTCGGCGTGACCCGGCTGAGCAGCAATCCGCTCGCCGCCGGCACTTGCCGGGTCTGGGTCGAGATCGCCCGCAACTCGCCGCCGATCGTCCTGCTGATCTTCCTCTATTCGCTCTGGTGGAAGGTCCTCCCGCCGGTCGCGGAGGCGCTCAATCCGATACCCGGCGTCTTCGCCTCGATGCGCGGCGTCATGGTGCCGAGCGTCCATGTCGACATGGAGACGGCGGGAGTCGCCCTGATCGTCCTTGCCGGGCTGCTCATCCTCGTCGCCCGGATGGCCAGCGCCCTGCGCCGCTTCCGGGCCCCCCTCAGCTGGGCCGCTGGCGCCGCACTGCTGTTCGGCCTCTGGGTTGCCGATGCCGGCTTCTCGACCGACTGGCCGGTCTTCGCGGGGTCGAATTTCCAGGGCGGTCTGGAGCTGACACCGGAACTCAGCACGATCCTGATCGGCCTGACGCTCTACACCACCGGCTTCATCGCCGAGATCGTGCGAGGCGGCGTCCTGTCGGTGGGGCCGGGGCAATGGGATGCCGGCCGCTCGGTCGGCCTGTCCCGTACCCAGATCCTGAGGCTGATCGTGATCCCGCAAATGCTGCGGGTGATCGTGCCGCCGCTCAACAGCCA
>CAMFHT010000299.1 GCA_945952245.1 uncultured Rhizobium sp.
CCGACCTCAGGTGCCACAAACCTGCGCTCTAACCAACTGAGCTACAACCGCACAACATTCGTGAGGCATGCCGCCGTCACAGGGGGTCACATACGAAAGCTCTTCCCATATTGCAAGAGCTTTCTTGTCCTACCACGAAAAAGG
Organism: uncultured Rhizobium sp.; assembly: GCA_945952245.1. Taxonomy (GTDB): domain Bacteria; phylum Pseudomonadota; class Alphaproteobacteria; order Rhizobiales; family Rhizobiaceae; genus Gellertiella. Next base: position 145 of record CAMFHT010000299.1, read on the forward strand.
CCGGGCACAAAGACCCGGCCTTTGAAGCCTTGGGAGGGCTTGACCGACTTAGGCAGCCTTGAAGCTGGAGAAAGCCTTTTCAGCGGCATCCTTGGCCGGCTTGGAAACGGTTTCGGCGAGCTTGCGGGTTGCGTCCTGCATGGTCTTGGCCTGTTCGACGGCAACTTCGGCCTGCTTGCGCAGGAACGAGATCTGCAGTTCGAAGAACTCGGAAACCGACTTCACGCCGAGGAGAGCTTCCATGTGGGCGAAGGAGGACTCGGCATTCACGCGCAGCGCATCGATGGCCTTGAGGCCGAGGTCGACGGTGCCGGCCTGAGCGGACTGAACGGTGGTTTCAACCGTCTTCGTGGCTTCTTCGGCGGCGGTCTTCATGCGGGAGAAGGCCTGCTTGGACTGCTCAGCGCCCTTTTCGGCGAAATCGCGCAGGGATTCGGTGACCTTGGAGGGGTCAAAGGAGGAAACGGAAAACACGTCTTCGTTCTTCTTGGCTGCCATGTTCATGATCCTTGTCATCGGCGCCGGAGAGGTTCAGGGGCGCCCTCGTGTTCATCTATGCCCACTCATATAGCAAGAGTTTTTGTGCATTGCAACATGGATCGCGAAATTTTTGTGCGGCGCGTCACCGGCATTAACCCTCTTCACCGGTTTTCCAAGGCTCTTCTGGACCTTGCGGGGGGTGTGCACCTATTAAGATTGTGTTAATCTCGTCCCAGAAGGCATACCACGAGTACAGGATTGGCCATGCCCGCAGTGCAGTACCCCTTCATCGACATTGCCGTTCACGAGCGGGTGAAGGACCATTTCGCGCGCGGGGAAGCGATCGTTCTCTTTTCCCTCGATATCAAGGACGTCTACTGGGCAAATGGCCAGGGCGCCGCGCTCTTCGGCAAGCCCGTCATCTACGACCTGATCGAGGACGGGCCGCACCGCAACGACGTGACCTTCCGCCAGGTGGAAGCGACGGGCCGCCAGCTTGGTGCCGTCGGCGAGATCAGGACTTTCCTGATCCGCATCACCCACGGCTTCCAGCGCATTCCGGTTCAGGCCACGGTGGAACGCATCCATCTGACGGCGGATGTGGATGCGCTGCTCTTCGCCTCCCCGGTCAGCAACCGCGCGCTCGACCCCAAGACCGTCGCCCGCGACATGCTGCAAGGCTTCGACGACGACGATACGCACATGGCCGTGCTCGGTGGTGAAGGCGAGATCATCGCGAGCTCCGCGAGCTTCGGCACGCTCGGCCTCACGCCCGCCACTGCCCGCACGCTGGTAGCCATGGCCGGCAACGACCCGCACCGGCTGGTGAAACGCCCGGTCCCGACCGCCAAGGGCTACCTGCCCGCCGCGATCGGCAAGGTCAGCGATGCCCCTGCCCTGCACCTGCTCTTTGCCGTCGAAACCATTCTCGGCAATATGGGCCCGGCAATGCCCTTCCCGGATGAAGCCGATCTCCAGCCGCGCGCGGCCGCGCCTGTCGTGGCACCGGTAGAGGCCGTCGAACCACTTGCGGCTCTTTCGGACGCTGAGGCAGTGGTGGAGCCTGTCGCTGCCGACGGCGATGCCCGGTTCGAAAGCGCTGAGGAGGACGCTTCGACAGTCGCAGCGCTCGATGGAGAGACAGCTTCGGCGGATGAGACCGTGGACGCTGAATTTTATGGTGACGCCCGAGAGGCGGCGGAGTCGACTTCTGCCGGGACGGAAGCCGAGAATGTGGACTTCGGCCCCGCATTGCCCGAGGAACCTGAAAACGATGCCGCGCCCGACGATGCGCCGGCGGCATTGCTTCCCGATGACGTGCGTGCAGCAATCGTGGATGCCGAATGGGAGCCCGCTCGGGACGAGGCGGAGGAAGCTCCGGCACCGGAAGAGGAACACACTGCCCCGGCCGAGGACGCAGCATCCGTTTCCGCTTCCGAGCCCTCGATGGCGCCCGATACGGAATCCGAGGTCACCGCCGGTACCGATGCCGCGGTGATGGCAGAAGAGCGCGAGGAACCGGTAGCCTCCGTTGCATTGGCGGAGGACACCCCGCCCGCACCGCAGGAGGATGGCTTCCGCTTCAACCGCGCGGCGCGGCCGACCCGCTTCGTCTGGAAGATCGATGCCGAAGGGCAGTTCTCGGAGGTCTCCGCCGAGCTCGCCGCGGCAGTCGGGCCCCATGCGGCAAGCCTTGCCGGCTCCTCCTTCGTCGACATTGCGAGCCTTCTCGACCTCGACCCTGAAGGCAAGATCGCCGAGCTGCTCGGCCGCCGCGACACCTGGTCGGGCAAGACCATCTACTGGCCGATCGAGGGTACCTCGCTGCGCGCGCCCGTCGATCTCGCGGCGCTCCCGACCTACAGGCGCAATCGCGAATTCGACGGCTTCCGCGGCTTCGGCATCGTGCGGCTGTCGGATGCGGTCGAGGATCCACTCGCGATCGGCCTGACGCTCGGCGAAGGCGACGTGATGCCCGTTCCCGAAGAGCAGGCGGCTGAAGCGCCTGCAGACGAGGCCCCTGAGCCGTTCACCTTCGAAGAGGAAGCGGATGAGACTGTAGCAGAGGTGCCGATAACGGAGACCTCTGGGTCCCCGGAACCTGAGGCAGTGGAAAGCGAAGCAACGGCTGAGCCCGAAGATGTGGCTCCCGACGTGGATGCCGAGCCCAGTGCCGGAGACAGCCTGCCCGAAGAACCCTCTCCCGAAGCGCCGCGCGTGGAGCCGCCGGTGCTGCGCATCAGCGAGCCGCTGCGCCGCGAGGAAGACAAGGTCATCCGCCTCGAAGAGCGCCGCCTGCGCGGCCGCGAGGGGCTGACCCCTGTCGAGCAGGAAGCCTTCCGCGAAATCGCCCGCCAGCTGGAATCGCTGAAGCGCGATGGCGAAGGCGAAGCCACGGCAGGGAATGCGTCCGAGGCCAACGCTCCGGCTGTCGTCACGCCAGACGTTCCGCTTGATGACACCAGCGCGCCCGCCGCGTCCGCCGATGAACCGGTGGCTGAAGAACCAGCGTCGGAACAGCCACAGGCTGAAGCCGAGGCCGGCGAGCCCGCCCTTTCCGCGGACGAACCTGAAGCTCGGGCTGCCGCCGATGACGCCGCGGTGAACGACGAGCAAAATGAACCAACCTCCGCCGGCTCTGCCTCGACCGCCACGGAAAGCGAGCAGCTCGAAATTCTCGCCGCCTCCATTCCGGCCCGCACCGCCATGGAAGGCGGGCTGACGCCGGAGGCGCTGGACGAGATCCCGGTCGCCCTTCTCATCCATGCCGGAGAACGGCTGATCCATGCCAATCCGGAATTCCTGAAGCTCTCGGGCTATCGCAGGCTGGAGGAGCTCGAGGCGGTCGGCGGTCTCGATTCGCTTCTGCATCACAAGGATCTCGAGGACATGCCGGACCAGTCCGGCGGGCTTTCTCTGGTGCGCGCCGACGACCAGCTGGTGCCGGTCACCGCGCGCCTGCAGTCCATCCGCTGGGACGACCAGACGGCGCTGCTGCTCGCCCTCATCCCCTCCGGCCCCCGCCCCGCCGCCATCGAGCCGCAGGCGCCGGCGCTGACGGATGCCGAGGAAGAGCGGCTGAACACCCGCATTCACGCCCTCGAAGGGGAAGTGGACGAGCTGAAGTCCATCCTGGAAACCGCGACCGATGGCGTCGTCATCATCGGGCAGGACGGCGAGATCCGCTCCATGAACCGCTCGGCGAGCGCCCTCTTCGACTATGACGAGGCGGAAACCCGCGGCAAACCCTTCGTCATGCTCTTCGCCCATGAGAGCCATCGCGCCGTTGCCGACTATCTCGCCGGCATGACCGGCCATGGCGTCGCGAGCGTGTTGAACGACGGCCGCGAGGTGATCGGCCGCGAGGCCTCCGGCGGCTTCATCCCGCTGTTCATGACCATCGGCAAGCTGTCCGCCTCCAGCGGCTTCTGCGCCGTGATCCGCGACATCACCCAGTGGAAGCGGTCCGAAGAGGATCTGAAGAGCGCCAAGCGCGCCGCCGAGACGGCAAACGCCCACAAGAGCGACTTCCTTGCCCGGGTGAGCCACGAGATCCGCACGCCCCTCAATGCCATCATCGGCTTTTCCGACATGATGGCGATCGAGCACTTCGGCCCGATCGGCCATCCGCGCTATGTGGAATATGCCAACGACATCGCTCGCTCGGGCCGGTTGGTTCTCGACATCGTCAACGATCTCCTCGACATCTCCAAGATCGAGGCGGGCGAGATGGAACTCGAATTCACCGCGGTTGGTCTCAACGAGGCGGTCTCGGAGGCCGTGTCGCTGGTGCAGCCGCAGGCGCATACGCAACGCGTGATCATCCGCACGGCCTTTTCCGATGCGGTGCCGGACGTGGTCGCGGACCTGCGCTCGATCAAGCAGATCGTGCTCAACATCCTTGCCAATGCCATCCGCTTCACGCCCGCGGGCGGGCAGATTGTGGTCTCTACCGCCTACGAGACGAATGGCAGCGTCGTGCTCCGCATTCGAGATACCGGCGTCGGCATGACGCGCTCGGAACTCGAACAGGCGATGAAGCCCTTCCGCCAGGTCACCGCCGGCGCCCGCAAGCGCGGCGACGGCACCGGCCTCGGCCTGCCGCTCACCAAGGCCATGGTCGACGCCAACCGCGCGAGCTTCGCCATCCAGTCGGCGCCGAACGAAGGCACGCTCGTCGAAATCACCTTCCCCTCCCCCCGCGTCCTTGCGAACTGAGGCGGGTTTGCTTTAAAGCAGGCGGAACCCCGGGGCCGACACGCGGCCTCGTCGCGTGGATGATGCGATGGCGATGACGGATTTCTCCTGCAATGGCGGTGTGTGGCGTGCTGCTGGTCTGATTACGCTGACGTCGGCGATGGTACCCCCCTCTGTCCTGCCGGACATCTCCCCCTCAAGGGGGGAGATCACCGTGTGGCCGGTCTCTCCGCCAGATATCAAGTATATAACCTGTAAAACGGTTTTGAGGGAGTGGGCGGCCAGCCGTCTGCTGATCTCCCCCCTTGAGGGGGAGATGTCCGGCAGGACAGAGGGGGGTACCTCCCGC
>CAMFHT010000300.1 GCA_945952245.1 uncultured Rhizobium sp.
AAGGGTGCCGACGGCAAGATCACCTATGTCGAGAATTGATCTCGGCGGCTGATCCAGCTTCCCGAATGAAGAGCCCGCCCCGGACCTCTGGGGCGGGCTTTTCGTTGGAGCCAGCTGATGCACTGGCTTCGAAGACGTCCGCTTAGGGTCGTTAGCTGCCGTCCCGATAGATCGAGGGGCCGTCCGGTATCCCAGGCTCGAACGAGATCGATACGCGCTTGGCACGAATGACGCCGTCTAACCCGTAACAAGGTTCAAGCTCGATTTCGATGTCCTCGGGCGACTGTGGATGCGAGTAGTAGTTCGCTCGACCACGGTCTGTTGCACGTTGGAGGATCAAGCCTCCGATGACGTTCTGGTGGCTGAAACCATCAAGTTGAAGGTCCATGATGTCTTCCATCGCGAACGTGACGATGGCGTGCTTGTCGAACACGAGGTCGCAGCCCAAATCGGCTTGGTAATTCGCGATAAATCCGTGTACGCGAAGCGTACTCAGACCCCAGCGACGCAAATCTAAGCTCACGATCTCCGCGTCGTGAAAACTAGGAGTCTCTCCGAACCAGCGTAGTAGCTCCGGACCACCGGGTACTTCGCTGTAGATATTTGGGAACTGATCGTATGCCATGCCGGCCATCAGGTCATCGATCAACGATATCTGCAAGGGGTCGGGAGCGGAAGCTCACCGCTGTGCGTCATGGCTCCTGATCGCCGGGAAACTGCCCCCTAAACATTTCGCGCAGAACTGGGTTTGCTGCCACGATGCGCGATCCTATGAACTCACATGCACCGAAAAGGCCGCATTTCAATAGGGTCTCGCGGGCAATCTCGATGCCTCGAAGATTGGCGGCAGCTACGGTAGAATCCATGACGATGAGGCAATCTTTCTCATGATCCCAATAGACAGAAAAATGTTCGCCCCACTTGGCAGAATGTTCGCTGCGCTTTTGTGTCATGATGCGGCCCCGTTCTAGCTGCTGGAAAAATCGACGCATGCCGCCGAAGTCCGCAATGGGTCGATAGCCGACACCGATCCCAACACCCCGACTAGCCAAGCAAAACCCAATCCGCCGCGCTAGGCGAGATAGCGTGAGGCCGTGAACATCATGTGCTGCGCGATCAGCGGGTGAACCGCGAGCAGCGCCGCCTGCGGCGTCTTGGGCAGGATGGTCTTGAATGGGCTCGTGTCCGAAAGCCAGCGCGGCGACGGCAGGGGAAAGATGCCGCGCACAGCGAGGTCCGGCAGCGCTTTCTCGACCGCGAACATCTGCTGCATCCGGGCGACCCGGCCGGGCGGCGTGACGATCTGCGCCGAGAGATGGCCGCTGGTCGAGATCGCCCCGTCGAAATCGATCACGCCAGCGAGCCTCTCGCGCAATCCGGCTCTCGACCGGAAGGCATGCGAATAGGAAATGCCGTTGCTGAAGCTGGAGACGATCATGTCGGTGATCGCCACCGGAGAATTCGCGCCGTCCGCGCCGCCGCTCTTCGTCATGGCAAGGATGCGCCCGAACAGATCCTCCCATCGGGCCGGTAGCACGCCGCACGTGGAACCGACCTGATTGGTGAAGAGCGGCATGATCAGGACACGCCCCGTATTCGCGGCGCAGAACTGCACGGCCAGATCGATCCGGTCGCCGCCGAGGTAACGGAAGATCCCGAAGAATGCCCCACGGTTGTGATACGTGGCGTCGTTATAGCCCGCCTGCCCCGGCAGGGGATGGAAGAAGACGTGGATCTTCGAGAAATCCACCTCCCCGTCGGGCACCAGCACGCCGAACCAGCGCGGGACGACCGTCTCGTCCAATTCGAAATAGAACAGCTTGCCCTTGCCGCGGACACCCGTCCAACCGAACAGCATCTCGGAGCGGAGCGAGCTCTGCACCGGCGACCAGGAATTCTGCTCGATCTCCCGCTTGAGCGTGCCGATATCGGGGATCGGCCTGATCTCGCCGGTATTGCCGGGCGGTGTCGGCTTCGGAGACGGCCCGGGAGCGCCGAGCAGCAGATTGATCCGCCGGATCGTATTGCCGACCTTGTCGACGCGGCCATCACGAACCGGCAGGACCTGCCTGGTCTGGAAAGCCTTGATCGCCTTTCCGAGGGCATCGAGCGACGTCGGTGCTGCCGCGAGGCCCCCGCGGTTCGGTCCGATCGCCAGCAAGGCGGCCGTGATCTTGGCCACATCCTCCGGCAGATTGGCACCGCCGATCCCGACGCTGTCATCGATCGAAATGTCAGCCATGGGGCACCCGCGAACGACACGCCCGCGGCGAGGGCCGCCCGGACCGGGGCGGCATTGATGCGCAAATCGGCAAGGCCGGCATCATTCAAATTGCGGAGACATGGCTGCGATCCGCACCAAGCCACAATGTCTCCGGCAAGCGCCGGGAGGAGGCAGATCCCCCGCTCCCAGCACCGGCGCGGCGTCGGCAGACTTATTGACTCAATGTCTGCGGAACCACGCTCAAGCCCTTGAGAAAGCCTGCGAAACGCAAAAGTCCGTCCGGCCAGGGGCCATGCCCGGATTCGGTGTTGAGATGGCCGCTATCGCCGGCATCGACGAATTCCGAGCCCCAGGCTTCGGCGAGCTCCTTCGCCTCGTCCTGCGTGCAATAGGGGTCGGTCGCGCTGGCGATCAGCACCGAGGGGAACGGCAGCTTCTCGCGGCGATGCGCGATGAAATCCGGCCCCATACCCGGGACCGCCCCCTTCGCCGTCTCGGAAGCCGGCGCGACCAGGAAGGCGCCGGCGACCTCGCCGGGGTGAAGATGCTCGGCGGCAAAGGCGATCGCGCTGCAACCTGCCGAGTGCCCGACGAGCACGACGGGGCGCGTCGCGCTGCGCACGGCCTTCACGATCTCATCGGCCCAGACATGGCGGGAGGGCCTGTACCAATCCGCCTGCTCGACGCGGCGCGCGGTCTTCAGGCGGGTCTCCCAGCGGCTCTGCCAATGGTCGGGCCCGGAGCCCGACCAGCCGGGAATGATGAGGATATCGACGTCGGAGGATTTCATGATGGGTCAGTGTAGAGCTGTCTTCCCGTGCGCGCTGCAGCGTGAAACGCTGCTGCGCAGACACGGGACCGTCTTACGAAGAAGCGCCTTTCCGTCATGCCGGATGACGCACTGGGTACCGGGCCAAAATAAGTTGACCCATCAATCGCTTCAAGCGTCCCCGAACACCCGCTGGAAGATCGTGTCGACATGCTTGAAGTGATAGCCCTCGTCGAACATCGCCTTGAGCTCGGAAGCGGAGAGCTTCTCGGCGACGTCCTTGTCGGCCATCAGGTTGGTCAGGAAGTCCTCGCCATGCTCCCAGGTCCGCATCGCGTTGCGCTGGACCATGGAGTAGCTGTCCTCGCGGCTGGCGCCGGCCTGGGTCAGGGCCAGCAGGACGCGCTGCGAGTTGTGCAGGCCGCCGAGCCGGTCCAAGTTCTTGCGCATGTTCTGCGGATAGATCAGCAGCTTATCGACGACGCCGGTGAGCCGCGCCAGTGCGAAATCGAGCGTCACGGTGGCATCGGGGCCGATCATGCGCTCGACGGACGAGTGCGAGATGTCGCGCTCGTGCCAGAGCGCCACGTTCTCCAGCGCCGGCGTGACCATGCCGCGCACGAGGCGCGACAGGCCGGTCAGGTTCTCGGTCAGAACCGGATTGCGCTTGTGCGGCATCGCCGAGGAGCCCTTCTGGCCCGGCGAGAAATACTCCTCCGCCTCATAGACCTCGGTGCGCTGGAGATGCCGGATCTCGGTCGCCAGGCGCTCGACGCAGGAGGCGACGACGCCGAGCGTCGCGAAATACATCGCGTGCCGGTCGCGCGGGATCACCTGGGTCGAGACCGGCTCGACGGTCAGCCCCATCTTCTCGGCGACATAGGCTTCGACCTGCGGGTCGATATTGGCGAAGGTGCCGACAGCGCCGGAGATCGCGCAGGTCGCGATTTCCGCGCGGGCCGCGACGAGGCGGGCGCGGCAGCGGTCGAACTCGGCATAGGCCTGCGCGAGCTTCAGCCCGAAGGTCACCGGCTCGGCATGAATGCCGTGCGAGCGGCCGATCGTCGGGGTGAGCTTGTGCTCGAAGGCGCGGCGCTTGATCGCGGCGAGCAGCGCGTCGACATCGGCGATGAGGAGGTCGGTTGCCCGCGCGAGCTGGACCGAGAGCGTGGTGTCGAGAATGTCCGATGAGGTCATGCCCTGGTGGACGAAGCGCGCCTCCGGCCCGACGATTTCGGCGAGATGCGTCAGGAAGGCGATGACGTCATGCTTGGTGACGCGCTCGATCTCGTCGATGCGCGCGACATCGAAGACGGCGTCCTTGGCCTTGGCCCAGATTGTCGCGGCCGCCTCCTTCGGCACGACGCCAAGCTCGGCGAGCTTGTCGGTCGCATGCGCCTCGATCTCGAACCAGATGCGGAAGCGGGTCTGCGGCTCCCAGATGGCAACCATCTCGGGGCGGGAATAGCGCGGGATCATGCTCGTTTCAGCCTCTGCACCGCCGTCATGCTCGCCCTTGTGGCGAGCATCCACGACTTGAACACCGCCCTCGATCTGCCAAGACGTGGATGGTCGGGACAAGCCCGACCATGACGGCCGGCGCCGAAAACGGCAATAATCTCAAACCCACGACCCGCGCGCGGCTTCGGCCGCCCCACGGATCGCTTCGATATTGCCGGCATAGGCCGAAGGCCCGCCCTTGAACACGGCGGAACCGGCGACCAGCGTATCGGCGCCGGCCTTGACGACCAGCGGCGCGGTCTCCGGCGTCACGCCGCCATCGATTTCGATGGAGATCGGCCGATCGCCGACCAGCGCCTTCACCTGCGCGACCTTCTCGACCACCGAGCGGATGAAGCTCTGCCCGCCGAAGCCGGGATTGACCGTCATCAGCAGGATGAGATCCACATCTTCGATCAGCGCCTCGGCCGCGCTCGCCGGCGTGCCGGGGTTCAGCACGATGCCGGCCTGCTTGCCTTGCGCCTTGATCGCCTGCAGCGTGCGGTGCGGATGCGGGCCCGCCTCGACATGGAAAGAGATCAGGTCGGCGCCGGCCTTGGCGAAGGCTTCGACATAAGGGTCGACCGGCGCGATCATCAGATGCACGTCGAAGAACTTCTTGGTGTGCGGGCGGATCGCCTTCAGCACATCGGGGCCGAAGGTGATGTTCGGCACG
>CAMFHT010000301.1 GCA_945952245.1 uncultured Rhizobium sp.
GCGCCGCTGACGCGGTACTGGATCGGTCGCCCGACCGGAGGGCCGAGATCCATCGGCTTCACGAAGACGTCGGTGCCCGGATATTCCTCGTTGGCCGCAGCCTGCAGCTCCGCCTTCAGCTTGTCGCGCGCCTCGATGCTCTTGGTGACGATGACCATCTGGCCGAAGTTCGGGGTCGGTGGCTGAACGTCGAAGGAGAGCACGAAGCGCATGGCGCCCTGGCCGACATAGGAGGTCCAGTGGTCGACCTCTCCGTTGCCGGCGATGTGCCTGGCCTCGAAGGCACCCATTTCCGCCTTGGTCTTGGCGAGCGTGTAGTTCTGCGGCGCCGTCCAGTCGACGATCAGTTCGGGTCGGTCTGAGGAGGGGAAGAACTGGTTCTGCACGAAGCCCATGCCGAAGACGGATCCGCCGAACACGAGCAAGGTGGCGAGAATGGTCATCTTCGGCCATGTGACGCAGACCGCCAGGATGTTCGAGAATGCGCGGGCGAGGAAGCCCTTGTGCTCCTCGTGCTTCTTCATCGTTTTCGGCAGCATGACCACGCCGAGAAGCGGCGCAAAGAGCACGGCGACGATCCAAGAGACGATCAGCGAAATGGCGATGACCACGAAGAGCGTGAAGGTGAACTCGCCGGCAGCGCTGCTGTTGAGGCCGACGGGGATGAAGCTCGCGACCGTCACCAGCGTGCCGGTCAGCATCGGAAAGGCGGTCGAGGTGTAGACGGCGGTCGCGGCCTTGGCGAGCGTCTCGCCCGCCTCAAGCTTCGACACCATCATCTCGATCGCGATCATGGCATCATCGACGAGGAGGCCGAGCGCGATGATCAAGGCGCCGAGCGAGATGCGCTGCAGCGATATGCCGAGATATTCCATGAAGACGAAGGTGATCGCCAGCACCAGCGGGATCGAGACGGCGACGACGAGGCCGGCCCGCATGCCGAGACTTAGGAAGCTCACCACAAGAACGATGGCGATCGCTTCGAAGAGAGCCTTGGTGAAGCCGCCGACCGCCTCGTCCACGACGACGGCCTGGTCGGCCACATGATGGACGCCGACGCCGACGGGGAGGTTGGCGATCACCCGGTCCATGGTCTTCGACAGCGCCTCGCCGAACTCGAGCAGGTTTGCCCCCGCCTTCATGCCGATGGCGAGGCCGACCGCCGGCTGGCCGTTTACCCGGAAGAGCGGCTGTGCCGGATCCGAATAGCCGCGTGTGATCTTGGCGACGTCGCTCAGGCGGAAGAAGCGGTCGTTGACGCGGAGATTGATGTTGCGCAGAGCCTCTTCCGAGGCGAACCCGCCGGAGACGCGCAGGTTGATGCGCTCTGCATCCGTCTGCAGCGTGCCGGAGGCGACGACGGCGTTCTGGGATTGCAGCACATTGGTGATCTGCTGCTGGGTAATGCCTAGTGCGGCCATCTGCCGGGTCGAGAATTCGAGATAGACCACTTCGTCCTGCGCGCCGATCAGTTCCACCTTGCCGACATTCGGCACGGCAAGAATTTCCTGACGCGCGGCTTCGAGATAGTCGCGCAGCTGGCGCTGGCTGAGGCCATCCGAGGTGAAGGCGTAGATGTTTCCGTAGACGTCGCCGAAGCTGTCGACGAAGAACGGCCCGAGCACGCCCTGCGGCAATTGCGGGGCGATGTCCGAAATCATGTTGCGGACCTTGACCCAGGTCGGCTTCACGTCCGCCGCCTTGGTGTTGTCGCGCAGGTTCACGTAGACGGTCGCCTGGCCCGGCGCGTTGATGCTCTTGGTGAAATCGAGCGATTCCAGTTCCTGCAGCTTCTTCTCGATACGGTCGGTGACCTGGTTGGTCATCTCGTCCACCGAGGCGCCCGGCCACTGCACCTGGATCAGCATGGTCTTGATCGTGAAGTCGGGATCTTCCTCACGGCCGAGATTGAAATAGGAGAGGATCCCGGCAATGCTCGCCACGATCATCAGGTACCAGACCAGCGACTTGTGCTGAAGGGCCCATTCCGAGAGATTGAACTTGTTCTTCATAGGGATTTCTCATCGATAAAACGGACGCTCTGGGCTTCCTTAAGCGAGTTCACGCCCGCCGTAACCACGTGTTCGCCTTCGCTCAGGCCATCGAGGACATCCACTCCGCCACCGGAAGAGGGACGCACCTTCACCGTCTTGCGGGCGACCGTGTGCTTGTCCGGATCGACGATCCAGACGAATTCCTGGCCCTTCTCACCACCGACGGCGCTCTCCGGCAGCCATATGGAATGATCGGCGGAACTTGCGGGGGTCGCGGTGACCATGCTGCCGAGGCGGAAGGTGGCGGGCGGCGATTGCAGTTCGATCTTGATGCGCCGCGTGCGGGTCGCCGCATCGGCCTGCGGTGCGGTTTCGCGCACCACGCCCTTCACGTGAAGATCCGGATTTGCCTGCAGCGAGACATCGAAGCCCGTGCCGGGGCCGATCAGGTCGCCATAGCTGTCGGGGATGTCCACGACCGCATCGCGGGCTTCGAGACGCGCGATCGTGACGACCGGCTGGCCGGCGGCGACCACCTGGCCGACTTCCGCCGAAACCGCTGACACGACGCCGTCCGATTCCGCCTTGAGCGTGGCATAGCCCGCCTGTTCCTCGGCCTTGGTGAGAACCGCCTTGAGCTGCAGCACCCCGGCTTCCGCCGCCTCGCGGCCCTGCACGGCCTCTTCGAGCTGCTCCTTGGTGGAGGCATTGGTCTCCAGGAGTTTCTGCTGGCGCTGCTCGTTCAGCCGGGCAAGGTCGAGCTTGGCGCGAGCGGAGTTGAGATCCGCCTCCGCCTTGCCAACCGCGAGCTCAAGCTCGGCGGCATCGAGACGCGCGAGCTCCTGGCCCCTGGCGACGACATCGCCCACCTGTACGTCTCGCGAGACGATGCGGCCAAGCACCTGGAAGCCCAGATCGGCGCTGAACTTCGCCTCGACCGTGCCGGTAAATCCGAAGGTCTTCACGGTGCGCGTCTTCGCGACCATGGAGAGGACCGGCCGCGCCGGCACCTCCTCGCTCTTCTTTTCTTCCGAGCAACCGGCGAGCGCAAGCGCCAAAAGGGCGGTGGAAAGGGTTGCCAGCCGGTTCATTGTGCCGCTCCTTCGGAATAGGCCACTTGCTGCTCTTCCCTCAGGAACTTGGCGCCTTCGGTCACGAACAGTTCGCCGGGCTTCAGGCCGCCGGTCAGAACCACGCGCGAGGTGTCGTAGCGATCGACCTGCAGCTCGCGCAGCGAAACCGTCTTTGTCTTCGGGTCGACCACCCAGACGGCGGGTTTGCCGGTCTTGGAGGTCAGCGCCTGCCACGTCACGTAGATGCGGTCGCGCTTCTCGACCTCGACATTGGCGACGATCGGCGAGCCCAGCGTCATGTCCGGCGGCGGATCCTCGATCGCAAGCTTCACACGGACGGTGCCGAGGGAACGGTCGAGGGCGGGGCTGACCTCGCGCAGCGAGGCCTGTGCCTTGATCTCGGGATTGGACAGCAGCGCGACTTCCAGCGAGATCGGCGGCTTCGTGCCGCTGAGCGCGGATTCCTGGACATTGAAGACCGCATCGCGGTCGCCGTCATGGGCGAGGGTGTAGACCGACGTCGAGGGTTGCACGACTTGGCCGGTTTCGACATTGCGCGCGGTGATGACGCCATCCGCATCGGCCTTCAGCTCCGTCTGGGCAAGACCCTCCTCGGCCGTGGCCAGCCTTGCCTTCAGCGAGGCAAGATCGCTTTCGGCAGAGCGGAACTGCTGTTCGGCGGCATCGAGCTCCTTCTGGGCGAGCACGCCGGATTTCGTCAGCGTCTGGCGCCGCTGCAGGGCGGACGTCGCCATGCGAAGCGTCGCCTCCTGAGCGGCAACCGCGGCACGCGCAGCTTCGATGTCAGCCTTCTGCTCGGTCGGATCGAGCGTTGCCAGCACCTGACCGGCCTTCACGTGATCGCCGACATTGACGCTGCGGGACAGGACGCGGCCGCTTGCCTTGAAGGAAAGATTGCTCTCGACGCGGGCCTTGATCTCGCCGGTGCCGGAGGCCCGGAGTGCATCGGAGGACAGTGCTGCGGTCTCGACTTTCACCTGTTCGAGATAGGGTGGCTGAGCGGCCTGCTTGCCGTCGCAGCCGGCGAGCAGAAGGCAGGCCAGTACCAAGGCGCCAGGCCCAGATCTGAATAAGGCCGCCGGGGGCAGTAACTTGCCGTCAGTATCGGCGTTCATCGTCATAGCTTATTTCCGGTCCAGGAGAGGATGGGGATTGCAAAAATTCAACAGTCGTTGAATATATGGTCGAAATTCATGACAGGTGTCAAGATGGAGACACAACCAGAGGCGTATGTCACGATAATAAAAGAAGCTCATATAATGAAAGAAAAATCCGAACGCAGCCGGGGCCGGCCCAGGAAGGGCGGCGAACATGATGCCGAGGCGCTTCTCGAGGCAGCGACGATCTGCTTCGCCGAGCACGGCTTTGACAAGACCTCCCTGCGGCTGATCGCCCAGCAGGCCGGCGTCGACGTCGCCATGATCTCCTACCGCCACGGCTCCAAGCTTGGTCTCTGGACCGATGTCGTTCGCTTCGTCGCCGCGGATTCGCTGGAGCAGATCGAAAGGATCATTGCCGATGCATCCGTCATGTCCGACAGGGACGGCATGCGCCATCTCTGGGCAAAGATCGTCGAGATGATCATGGAGCGTCCGCACTTCGCGCAGATGCTGATCGCCGAGGTGATTGCCGGCAATGACGGCGAGCGGCGGCGCCACATCATCGAGCTTCTCGCTCTACCCATCCACATCAGGCTTATCGCCTTCGTGTCAGAGAGGATGGGGCCGCAGGGGGCAAGGCCGGCGGATCAGGGCTTCATGGTTTTTTCCGCGGTTGCGCTTACCGGCCTGATTACGTCGGCAGGCAGCTTCCTCGATACGTTTACCGATGCAGGGAGCCAGCCGGACAGGGTGCTGAGCGAGATGCAGACCCTGTTGTACCGTCTGTTCGACGCCCGTTGAAATTGCAGGCACTCCTCAGCTGACCGGGTGCATTCTGCGATTGTTCAAGGAGCCGGACCGGCAGTCCGACGAGATTGAACGGCTGCTGCAACACGGTCAGAACCTGTCTCTTATACACATCTGACGCTGCCGACGACTCCTTACGTGTAG
>CAMFHT010000302.1 GCA_945952245.1 uncultured Rhizobium sp.
CATGGGATACAGCCACTTCAACCTTGGCATGGCACCGCTTTCGGGCATGGCGCGGCGCGAGGCGGCCCCGGTCTGGGACCGGGTCGGCGCTACCCTTTTCGAACACGGCGAGCGCTTCTACAATTTCAAGGGGCTTCGCGCCTTCAAGGCGAAGTTCCATCCGCGCTGGGAACCGCGCTACCTTGCCGTTTCCAATGGAACCGGCGCGGCGCTCGCGCTCGTCGACGTGACCCTGCTGATCGGCGGCGGGGTGAAGGGAGTGATATCGAAATGAAATCCGGCCTCATCGCATCCGCATCCGCCGCCCTCGTGCTAACCCTTGCCCTTCTTAACCCGGCCCAATCACGCGCGGACGACCCGCCCAGGTTCGACACGGGCATGATCCCCGCGGGCCACATCTTCCTGCCGGAAGACGAGCCGAAGGCGAACATCTTCCTGATTTCCGATGCCGGCGGCTGGGGGGCCAGGGAGGAAGACCTCGCGAAATCCCTCGAAGACAAGGGTGCTTCCGTGGTCGGCATCGACTTCCCTGCCTATCTGAAGGCGCTTGCCGCCGACAAGGGCGATTGCGTCTACATGATCTCCGACATCGAGTCGCTGGCCCAGCAGATGCAGCGTGCGGGCAAGGCGAAGAGCTACAACCCGCCGATCCTCGCCGGTATCGGCGATGGCGGGGCGCTGGCGCTCGCCATGATCGCCCAGAGCCCGAAGGCGACCATCGGCGAGGCAATCGCCGTCAATCCGAAGGCGGGCATTCCCCTCTCGAACATTCTCTGCACGCCGGCGACGAAAACCAAAGCCGGCGACCGCACGGTCTATGGCCTGACGGACGGCCCCCTGCCGGCGCCGGTCACCGTCTTCCTCGCCGCCGGCGCGGATGCCGACGGCAAGGCGCATGCGGAAGCGCTGAAGAAGGACCATGCCGATATCGCCATCCGCGCCGATGACGGCACCGCGGACGAGGTGCTCTCCCAGGCGCTGAACGACCGCGTGGATGCGGCCAGCGGCAGCGGCGGCGATACGCTCGGCCTGCCGCTGACACTTCTCGAAGCCAAGCCCGCCATGGACACCATGGCGATCATCTACTCCGGCGATGGCGGCTGGCGCGACATCGACAGCCAGGTGGGCGAGGCGCTGCAGGCGCGCGGCATCCCCGTCGTCGGTGTCGATTCGCTTCGCTATTTCTGGTCGAAACAGGAGCCGCAGCAGACGGCGGATGATCTTTCGCGCATCATCGACACTTATACGCGCCAGTGGAACGTGAAGCACGTGCTGCTGATCGGCTATTCCTTCGGTGCCGACGTGCTGCCCGCCACCTACAACCTCCTGCCCGACGACACCAAGAGCCGGGTGCCGCAGATCACGCTCATGGCGCTTTCGCACCAGGTGGACTACGAGATCTCGGTGGACGGCTGGCTCGGCGTAGCCGGCAAGGGCGAGGCGGGCGATCCCGTCAACGACATCGCCAAGATCGACGCGAAGAAGGTCCAGTGCATCTACGGCAAGGACGAGGAAGAGGACGCCTGCCCGACGCTGAAGGACAAGGGCATCGAGCTGATCGGCATCGACGGTGGTCACCACTTCGACGGCGATTACGAGGCAATGGCGGGTCGCATCATCGATTCGCTCAAGAAGCGCATCGCCTCCTGAGAACGGTACGGTCCGTAGCCGGAACCAGGGCCCGATCCCCACGTTGACGGATCGAACCGTTGAAGGGGGCCCATATGGCGGAAACGAGGAATGACCACGCGCCGAGCGGCGCGCTCTCGCGGGGGTGGAGCAGCGGCACGCGAACGCGGGCAAGGCTGGTCTTTGCGTTGGTCCTCGCCGTTCTCGCCGTCTGGGCCCTGAAGGTGGAGATCCCCCGTATCTTCTCAGCCCACGGTCTCTGGGATTTCGGCGCCTTCGTCGCTTCCGGCAGGGCTGCGGCCCAGGGGCTCGACCCCTATGGCATCTATCCACCGCTGACCCCTCACGTGGTGATGCCGGGCTTCGAATCCTGGAACCCCAATCTCAACCCGCCCGTCTCGGCCCTGCTCTTCCAGATGTTCGACACCGCCGACCCTGAACGGGCGCGGCTGATCTGGAACGGCATTTCGGTGCTGTGCTACCTCATCGCCGTCGGTCTCCTGCTCCGACGCTATACGCGCGGTACGGAGAGCGTGCTCGTGGGCATCTGGACGCTTGGGCTTGCGGGATTTCTCGATACGCTCTTCCTCGGGCAGATCTATACGCCGCTGGTCCTCTGCGCCGCAGGCGCATGGCTGCTTCTGGAACGCCGGCAGTTCATCGCAGCCGGCATCCTGATCGGCCTCCTCATTTCTATGAAGCCGAATTTCCTGGTCTGGCCCGTGCTGCTCTTCCTGGCGGGCTACCGGCTGCCCAGCCTTGCCGCCATCGCCACGGCCGGCATCATCGCGCTCGTACCGCTCGCGGTCTTCGGGCCCGGGATCTATATCGACTGGCTGAAGCTCGTGGCGTCCGACGGGGAAAGGGCGGTGTTTCTGACGAACGGCTCCTTTGCCGGCCTCGCCGCCCGCATGGGTCTCCAGTTCCTGGCGCCCGTGATCAGCGGCGCGCTCCTGATCGGGCTTGCGGGTTGGGCATTCCGATGGAAGCCGGGGGTGCTCGAAGCAAGTGGACTGGCACTGGTGGCGGCGCTGCTTGCCTCGCCGCTCGGCTGGATCCACTACACGCTCTTCCTCCTGCCGGTGCTGATGTCCCATCGCAGCCGTGTCTGGTGCTTCATCACCTCCCTCGCGCTCACCGTTCCCGTGCCCTATGTGCTTGCCCAGTTCGGCAAGCCCGCCTGGCTGCAGGCGACGGTCGGCTCGGTCTATGGATGGGCGCTGGTGCTGGTGCTCGCGGGGCTTGCCTTCGAGACCTGGTGGAGCCGCGACGACGCGCTCACTGCTGGCGGCGATAGACGATCCAGTCTCGCGTATCCGCAACCACCCGGAAATGCGCGGTGAGATAGGGCGCGTAGAGGTCGGCCATTCCGCGGCCCGTGAAGCGCTCGATCGGCAGTTTCGGCTGCATCACGATGTCGGCATCCGCGAAGATCTCTTCCGCCGGCGGGAAATGCGCGCCGTCGATGGTGCGGCCCCAGTGATACCAGGGGTAATCGCCCTTCGGCGGCTGGAGGCCGAGGCCAGCCGTAAACGGATTGGCGAAATCCATGACGGCCACCTTCTGCGCAAGCGGAGACAGCGCTTCCAGCGCAACACGGCCATCCACCATGGTATCGCCATAGCGGAGGAAGCGGTTGAAGGCGCCGGGTCCGAAGGTGCGCACGAGCTTGATGCCCTCATAGCGCGGCAGCGGCACCTGCTCGCCATTATCCGCGAGCGCAAGGCCCGCATGCAGACCGAGATTGGCGATATTGCCGGCGGACGCGGGCAGGATCAGCACCGTGAGCAGCGTGGGCGCCAGAGCGGCGATCCTCCGGCGTTTCGGCGAAAGGGCGGCACGCATCAGGCGCTCGCAGACAACGGCCGCCCCTGCACCGAGGGTGAGGATGCCGACGATCTGGAAGTTCTGCTCGATGATCAGGACGCCGCTTGTGAGGCATAGGCCGAGGAACAGAAAATCCCTCAGGCTCCGCTGGAACACCAGCAGCACTGCCGAGAGGATCATGAAGGCAATGAGGTCGGAGAGATTGCGGGACAGGAGATCGAGGAAACGTCCCGGGGGCGGCAGGCTGCCGCTGACGGCACTGGCGAGCCCGAGATCGGCCACGTAGGTGGAACCGCCCCGCCACAAGAGTTCGACGAGAAGCCCGATTCCGAGCACCATGCCAAGCGCCTGGACGACCCAGCGGCGCTGCATCCGGTCCGTGAGCATGAAGAGCAGGAAGGCGAAGCCGACGAGGCCGTAGGTGACCTTGGTCAGCAGCATCAGCAGGATCAGAAGGGCCGCGGCACCGGCATCGCGGGTATCCCGTCGCGGCGCATCGGGCAGTCTCGGCAGGTAGAGCACGAAGAGCAGGCCGAGCGCCGACCAGCCGATCCGGTTGTAGAACATGGCGAAGGAAAGCTCGCTGATCGCCTCGCCGGGATTGGCAGGCGTCGCCACGATCAGCAGCAGGAAGAGCGCGAGCGGCAGGCCGAGAACCCAGCGCATGCGGCTGCCTATGATCTCGCCGGCCACGACCGCAAGCAGCACTGTCAGCAAGGCCATGCCGAGCGGCATCGCGGCGCTCAGGCTGCCTGACAAGGCATAGCCCAGTGCCGGGATGTAGAAGGACAGCGGCCCGAGCGAAGTGTGGAAATCCACGTTGGGCACCTGCCCGAGCGCGATCCGGTGCGCGCCGTCGAGGAAGATCAGCAGGTCGTTCAGATATTTCGACGTGACGGTACGGCCGGGTGCAGCGAGCAGGATGCCAAGCGCCAGTCCGGCAATGCCGATCACGCCCCGGGAGCTCGCGACCCTACGAAACAGGACGGGGCGGGACGGACTATGGAAAGGGTTGAGTGAGTCGGCGATGTCCCAGACTTCACGCGCCATGGGACGCCTCCCGGCCAAACCCGCCGGCAGCGCGGCTCACAGCGAGAGCCTCTTGAAGATCGGCTCGGGAATCGAGCGGATGGCGAACATGATCGGCTGCCAGAGACGACGGACATAGAGGACGTCGCGGCCCTTGCCCGTTTCGGCCGCGGCATAGATCGTCTTCGCCACTTCCTCGGGCTCCGCGGTCAGCATGGGCGGCAGCTTCATGCCCGACGTCATCGAGGTGCGCACGAAACCGGGCTTTACGGTAATGACCCGCACGCCCGCCGCCGCAAGCCGATTGCGCAGGCCGGACAGGAAGGCCGTAAGCCCTGCCTTGGCTGCGCCATAGATGTAATTCGATCCCCGGCCCCGATCGCCTGCAACGGAGCTGACGCCGATGATCGTGCCGCGGCCGCGCGAGGCGAACCGCTCGGCGATCAGTCCCAGCAGCAATGCCGGCCCCTCGAAATTGGTTCGCATGACCATGGAGGCGTGCGCGATGTCCCGCTCCGCCTTTCCCTGTTCGCCAAGCTCGCCGACGACTCCTTACACCGAGTCCTCGGTCTTCGCCAGATCATCAAAAAAGCTGTGGAAACTGTCGCTGGCGACAATGTCGAGGCCGTCGACGCCGAC
>CAMFHT010000303.1 GCA_945952245.1 uncultured Rhizobium sp.
GCCAGACCGTGAAGGCTGCCATAGCCGCCGACCATTCCTCCAGCATCATCCTCAGCGGCTCCATCAGGGTCCGGCTGGACACCATCCGCCCAATCGTCCAGGACAAGGACATGGTCGCGGTCGTAGCGCAATGTTTCGTGCCGGGCTTCGACGATCAGCGCGCCGTAAAGCCCCTTGTCCGCCTGGGCACCGGAATGGGCGTGATACCAGTGCGTTCCCGAATCCGGCACCCTGAACCGGTAGGTGAAGCGCTCGCCGGGCATTATCGGGTTCTGGGTGAGGTGCGTGCCATCCATGGCGTTTTCGATCGCAAGACCGTGCCAGTGCACCAGCGAGGGCTCCGGCAGGTGGTTGAAGACGGGCACGTCGAGGACGTCGCCTTCGGTGACACGGATCTCCGGTCCCGGCACGCGGTCGCCATATCCCCACGTCGCGGCCTTGCTGCCAGCAAGATCCAGATCAAGCTTCTGCAGCCTCAACGTCTGCCTGACGTCACCGCGCGCCGGCCCATATGGGAGCACGCCTGCGGCCGGCGCGAGGAGACCGGCGCCAGCCAGGGTCAGGAACCGGCGCCTCGTCGTCATTTCACCACGAACTCCTTGAGCATGCCGAGCATGACATGCGGCGTACCCTTGCCGCGGCTATGGAACGAACTCGTTCCGCGCGGTACGAAGCAGACGATGTAGTATCGGCCGGGGCTGAGGTTCACGAACGTGGTTTCCGAACTTCCGGGCGCAGCAGTGACGTAACCCAGCAGCGCGACGGAGGCCAGCGACTCCTTTATCGGGAGGCTCAGGACCTCCCGCGCCGACAGCTTGACGTTGTCGTTGATCCGCGCCACCGAGAGTTCGTGCACCTCGTCGCCCTTGTTTGCGAGAGTGACCGCGGTCTTGCCCTGCGGCACTTCCTCCGGGACGTTCTGATATTCGTAGTTGCTGGCAGTCACATCCAACGCGTGGAAGCCGCAGTCCGCCTTCATGATGCCGTCGACGGCATGATCCGCGGCGGCATAGTCGGCTGTCTGCGTGGCTGCGAAATCGAGCGCAGACAGCGACTTCCCGGTCACCGCGGCAATCGTCTGTACGGCGCTTGCGATCTCGCCCGGAGCGCTCTTGCGAGCGGCCTCGTAAAGCGGACCGACCACAGCGAGTTGCTTGTCAGCCGTCGCCCTCGCCGCCTTTGGGCCCATGGCCTGCAGGGGGATGGAACTCGAGAGCGTCGACTGGATCTTCACGATCGTGTCGCAGAATTCGGCAGGCGCAGGATCCGCGTGGGCCATCACTGGCAAGACGGAAGCAAACAGGACCGCCCAGAGCAGGACAGCCGGCCGGTTCATGGTCGCGTGAAACATCATCTGGGTCCTTTCTTCCTGTTCTCTTGCGGGCATCACGGGGCGAACGGATTGTCGAGAAGGTACAGCCAGGAGCCATCCGGCTGCTGGCGCACCATGTCTCCGAATTTTCCGGTGCTGCTGACGGCCTCGCCGTTCGCGTCCACGTAGTCCAGCGTGTAATCGCCGAGAATGATGGCCACGCCCCCCGATTCCACGATCTGTAGCGGGTTCACCGTCAGCTTGGGCTGCATCTTGAAGAAGTTGATATAGCTCTGGCGCAGGCTGTCATTGCCCCGCGATACGCCGCCACCGAATTCGACCAGGCCGGCCACCGGTTCATGGATGGACAGGATCGCATCGAGATCCCGCGCTTCGATGTATTTCCCGAGCAGCCGTAGGAGATCCTTGGGCGTCGCTCGCTGTTTGGGATCAGGATGCTGGCCTATCCCGGTGGATTGGACCGCTGCGGCATGGCAACCGAACCGGTTGTTAAAGCAAAGGAGCAGGCCGCAATCATTGCGACTGTCAATATTGTCCTGGGTAACATACTTATTCCTCAAATATATTATCATTGATATTTGCTGTAAAAATCGCATTGGGATTACATTCACCTTCACTCTGCTTAATCCAAGGCAGACCTCCTGTATTGCAGAAATCGGACATCCGGATCATTCCCAGCAGGGCGGCCTTGCTCGCGGCGTTATAAAGATGCGGCTGACATCACCGCCCCCGATCCATCCATCAGGCAAATTCGCTTTCGCACGCCCTGCCCTTGCCCATAAGGTGCGAGCCGCAACCCAATCTCACCGGATGACGCCCATGACCTTCGACCCCACCGAACTCACCCGCCGCCTCTCGATTGCCATGACGGAATGGCAGAGCGAGAGCGGAACCGAGGGCGAGGCCGGGTTTGGGGAGCGGCTGGCGGGGCTCATCCGCACCCTGCCCTATTTCGCCGCGCATCCGGATCAGGTGCGCCTGCTGCCCAGCCATGACGGCGCGATGAACGTGGTGGCGCTGCTGCGCGGCACGGGGCGGCGCACGCTTGCCTTTGCCGGGCATTACGACACCGTGCCCGTTGCCAATTACCGCGATCTCGCGCATCTCGCCTGCCAGCCGGAGCCGCTGATGCAGGCGCTGATGGCCGATCTCCGCTCCCGCCCGCTCTCGCCGCAGGAAGAGAAGGCGCTTGCCGATTTCGAGAGCGGCGATTTCCTCCCCGGTCGCGGCCTCCTCGACATGAAATCCGGGCTGGCGGCGGGGCTCGCCGTGCTCGATCACATGAGCCGCGGGCCGGCGCTGTCCGGCAATCTCCTCTTCATCGCCACGCCCGACGAGGAACGCAATTCGCGCGGCATGCGGGCCATGCGCCGCGCCCTGCCGGGGCTTGCGGCCGAATGGGGGCTCGAAATCGAAGGCGGCATCAACCTCGATTCCACCAGCGATCAGGGCGATGGCTCCGAGGGCCGGGCGATCTATGCGGGCACCATCGGCAAGCTTCTGCCCTTCGCCTATGTGATCGGCCAGCCCAGCCATGCGAGCTATCCCTTCGATGGTGCGAGCGCGCATCTGATCGCCGCCGAGATCCTGAAGCGCGTCGAGGCGAACCCCGCGCTCTGCGATACGGGCGATGGCGAGCTTTCGCCGCCGCCGATCTGTCTGGAGGGCAAGGATTTCCGTGGCGGCTACGACGTAACCACGCCGGACAAGGTCTGGCTCGCCTTCAACTGGCTGTTCCACAGCTGGCAGCCGGACCACCTCTTCGAGCGCTTCAACGGCGTGGTGCGCGAGGCGCTGGACTGGGCGACGGCTGGCTTTGCCGCCCATGCGGAGGCCTATGCGGCGCTCGGCGGCGCAAAGCCCGCGGTGATCGACGACGGCGTGATGGTAAGCTTCGCCGAACTCAAGGCCCGCGCCTTTGCCGCCGGCGGACCGGCCTTCGAGGCGCGGTTTGCGGCCCGGGCGGAAGAGGTGGCGCGCGGCGGCAACCCGCTCACGGCCTCCCGCGAGATGACCGACTTGCTGGTGGAAGAAGCTCGCCTCACCGGCCCCGCCGTCGTGACAGGCTTTGCCGGCCTCGCCTATGCGCCCACGCGCATCGACGCGACCCAAGGCCACGGCAAGACACTCTACGATGCGATCGAGCGCGCGCGGGCGGCAACGGCTCAAGAAGACGGCGTCGAGATCCGCCACCGGGCGATCTTCACCGGCATTTCCGACATGAGCTATTTCGGCCACCGGCCGGCGGACGGCGCGGCGGCAACCCTTTCCGACAATACGGCTCATCCCGCCTATGTGGACGTTCTGCCCTCGGATGCGCTCTCCTTCCCGGTCGTGAACATCGGACCCTGGGGCCGCGAATACCACCAGAGGCTGGAGCGCGTGCACGCGCCCTACGCCTTCCGGGACCTGCCGCGCTTCCTCGCCCGCATCGCCGGTGCCTGGCTCGGCACGCAAAGGTAGGAGATGATTAAGCAAGAGGGCATTTAGTGATACATCATAATTTTTTCTTCATCAGCGCCCGGTATCACCGCTTCGCTTGGCACGAAACGCCGAGGCCGGCCACAGGCCGTCCCAGTCCATAAAGGTTTTGATCGATGAAGAAGATGATCCTCGCCGCCCTCTTCGCGGCCCTTGCTTCCACCGCTTCCCACGCTGCCACCCTGCAGTTCCCGAGCGATGCCCCCGTCGCGTCCATCACCTTCCCGGACGACTGGAAGCCGGAGGAAACCGACACGGGCATGCAGGCCCAGTCGCCGGACAACGCCATCTACATCTCGATCGACGTGGCTGCCGGCGAAGGCGGCGACAAGGTCGTTTCCGACGCCATCGATTTCCTGAAGGAACGCGGCGTGACCATCGACCCGGCCTCGCAGTCGGAAGACGAGTTCGAAGTCAACGGCCTCAAGGTCTCGAACCTGCACTGGTCCGGCAAGGATGCCGACGGTGATGCCTCGATCGGTCTCTCCTTCACCGCCGTTTCTGCCGACAAGGTGCTGGTTCTCACCTACTGGGGCACCAAGGGCGAGCAGGAAAAGCACGTCGCCGAACTCGACGGCATCCTGAACTCGCTGAAGCCGGCGCAGTAAAGGCCCGACTTCACTTCTGTATTATCCGAAACCCGCCGGCGACGGCGGGTTTCGTCGTCCGGGAGTATGCCGCCGTGGTTCGAGGCTCGCTGTGCTCGCACCTCACCATGAGGGGGTAAGAAGCACCGCTGCGGGTCACGATTCGCAGCACCGCGGCACACACCAAGGCCCTCATGCTGAGGTGCCGAAGCAAAGCGAAGGCCTCGAAGCATCGCGCACCCTTGCTCCACCGTCCTCATGCTGAGGTGCCGGAGCGCAAGCGCAGGCCTCGAAGCATCGTGAACCGGGAGTATGCAGCCGGATGGTTCGAGGCTCGCTTTGCTCGCACCTCACCATGAGGGGCAGCGAGGAGCACCGCTGCGGGTCACGATGTGCAGCACCGCGGCATACACCAAGGTCCTCATGCTGAGGCGCCGGAGCGCAAGCGCAGGCCTCGAAGCATCGCCCACCCTTACTCCACCGTCCTCATGCTGAGGTGCCGGAGCGCAAGCGGAGGCCTCGAAGCATCGTGCACCGGGAGTATGCCGCCGTGGTTCGAGGCTCGCTGTGCTCGCACCTCACCATGAGGGGGAGCGAGGAGCACCGCTGCGGGTCACGATGTGCAGCACCGCGGCATACACCAAGGTCCTCATGCTGAGGCGCCGGAGCGCAAGCGCAGGCCTCGAAGCATCGCCCACCCTTACTCCACCGTCCTC
>CAMFHT010000304.1 GCA_945952245.1 uncultured Rhizobium sp.
ACGAGACGCCGAACCCCAACCCGGACGAAACCTCGAAAGACGTGCTTTACTTCCGTCTTCATTGACGGAGCGGATGTTCCCTCCATCCGCGATACCTGGCCTCCGGCCTGCCGGTTCCTCCAGTCCCGGCAGGCCGGAGGTGTATCTGCACCCTGACTGGTGACCTTGATGACCGATCTCCGCCTTTCTGTCCTTCACATGACCGTCGTATTTAAAAGAAGCTGCGATCTGATCGGGCACGGTATGGCCGATGCCGAGCTGTGATGGCCCGACACCCTTTCATGATCATTGGCCCGCGGGATCATCAGCGGGAAATCAGCTTGTTGAAACGGCTCAGTTCTCCGTCTGCGGTCTCGTCCTGATGCAAGAAGGCGAGCTTCCGCTCGTCGAAGGTTTCGAAGAACTCCTCCCAGGAGATCTTCTCCAGGTTTTCCTCCGGCTTTCCGAAATCGATGCGCAGAATGCCGCCGCCCTTTTCGTCCGCATCCTCCTGCTTCACGCGAGACGGGTGCCCGCGTCGGGCCTCGACCCATTTGCGGATGGTGTCGTGATCGGTGGTCGTCGCGGATGTGGTCATGAACATCTCCTTTCCGGCGTTTCCGGAGCCTCTTCAACTCCGCCGCAAGCGCGAATGTTCCACGCCAGGGCCGGCCATGCCGCCAAGGTTGGGGAAGTGCAAGAATTCGCACCTTGGCTGAAGATTTATGGTTGCCTAAACCTGAACGTTAATCAGATGCCCAGTCTCACGCCGGGAGGAGCGCAAGCATGGATCTGCTGATGGTCGCCGGTACGAAGCGCAATTCTGCACTTGGCTACGTGATCGCCGTTATCATGGTGGGGTTCGCGCTTCTTCTCCGCTTGTCGGCCGGCGAATTCATGGCGGAGTATCCCTACCTCCCCTATTTCCTTCCGGTCGTCGTCGCGAGCTTCTTCGGCGGCATCGGGCCCGGAGGCTTGGCCATCGTGCTTGCGGCGCTGGCGGTTCACGTCAGCCGCGCGGGCACGGATCTCCAGTCCTGGAGCAGCATGGAATGGACCGGGCTGATCGTCTTCGTCATCTCCGCCGGCGTGCTTGCGGCGCTGATAGACGGGCTTCTCTTCGCGCTCCGCCGCCAGGGTGACCTGCAGAGCAGGCTGATCGAATTCAACGCCAACATCGACAAGCTTCTCGAAGAGCGGACGGACGCGCTGAAGCTGGAGATGAGCCAGCACGCGAATGCGCAGGTGCAGATGCGGCAGGTGCAGAAGATGGAGACCATCGCCCAGCTGACCGGCGGTCTCGCACACGACTTCAACAACATGCTCGCCGTCATCGTGGGCTGCCTCGACCTTGCCGAGCGGCGGATCGACCGGGGCATGGTGCAGGAGAGCCGCCAGTGCATCGGCAACGCCCGCGAAGGTGCGCGCCGCGCTGCGGAACTCACGGCCCGCCTCCTCGCCTTCTCGCGCCAGCAGCCGCTTTCGCCCGAGGTGCTGGATCTCAACGAGGTGGTAGGCTCGATGAGCGATACGCTCAGGCGCACGCTGGGCGGCGACATCAGCATCGAGACGCGCCTGCCCGGCGGCCTCTGGACCACGAGCCTCGACCGGAGGCAGCTGGAGGCGACGATCCTGAACCTCGCGCTCAACGCCCGCGAAGCGATGGAGACCGGCGGCAAGCTGACGATCGAGACGTCGAACCAGGAATTCAATGGTGGCCTGAAGCATGATCACCCGGAAATCAGGCCGGGCCAGTATGTAAAGCTGACGCTGACGGATACGGGCAGCGGCATGGCTCCGGATGCGCTGGAGCGCGCCTTCGATCCGTTCTTCACCACCAAGGGCATCGGCGGCGGGGCCGGGCTCGGGCTCAGCCAGGTCTTCGGCTATGTGAAACAGTCCGGCGGTCACGTGGAGCTTGTTTCTGCGCCCGGCAAGGGCACCACCGTCACGCTCTACCTTCCCCGTTATGTCGGGCAGGATCAGCCCAGTGAGATCACCGTGCCGCAAAGCGAGGGCCTTCCAAAGGCGACCCGCCGCGAGATCGTGCTCGTGGTCGAAGACGAAGACAATGTGCGGCACATGACGGTCGACGCACTGAGGGAGCTCGGCTATTCCGTGATCGAGGCGAACGGTGGCAAGGACGCGCTGCAGCAGCTTGCCCATCACCCGCATATCGACCTGCTCTTCACCGATATCGTCATGCCCGGCATGAACGGGAAGATGGTTGCCGACGCCGTGAAAGACAGGCATCCCGGCATCAAGATCATCTACACGACCGGCTTCACCCGCAATGCCATCGTGCATAACGGCGTCGTCGAGCCCGGCATCAACCTGCTGACCAAGCCCTTCACCCTGGAACAGCTGGCGGTCAAGCTCTCGGATGTCCTCCGGCGGCCGTAAATGTTTCAAAAAAAAGCGCATGAAAAAACCCGGCGGTTTCCCGCCGGGTTTTTCTTCAAGTCCGAACCGATCAGTTGACCGAGCGGCCGTTCTGCTCTTCCTCGTGGCTTACGGCGTCCTGGCCGGCCACGGAGAGCTGCACGCGGCCACCGTCCACAGACTTCACCAGGTTCATCTCGATGAAATGGTGATGGCCGGCATGGGCGCCAGTGCTATCGCCCTTGGTGAGCTTGATGCGGCCGCCTTCGACGCGGTCGACGGTGCCGACATGCTTGCCGTCGGAGCCGATAACTTCTGCATGTTCCTTGATTTCAGATGCGTTGACCATGGTTGATCTCCTCTGTCTTGGTTGAAGTCCCCTCTGAAACGCCGGAGCCAGCAATAAGATCCAAAAAATTGTTAGCGAGGCGAACAAGAATAAACGAGGCGTGCCGGAACCAATATTTGCCAAACTCGTTCTATCTGCGATCCATCCCACCGCCGCTTCTCGGCACCGGGAGGAAGTATGGGACGGTATGTCTCGCTCATGACAGGAGGTTACTATGGGTTTTGGCCGCGGTATCTTGCTTTGGCTGCTCGGGATTCCGATTCCGGTGATCATTCTTCTTGCTCTCTTCATGCGATAGGAGGAGATGATGACCCTGCCGGTTTCGGCTTACGGTTCGGACCCGACTGTCGAGTCCTCCTCTTCGGCCCTCTACTGGGGGCCGGTCATCGCCGGCGCCATGGCCGCCTCTGTCCTGACCCTGCTGCTCATGCTGGTGGGTTCAGGTCTCGGGCTGTCCATGGTGTCGCCCTTCTCCAACGAAAGCGCCAGCCTTGCCACGATCGGCATTGGCGCTGCCATCTGGCTCGTGATCGTGCAGTGGCTTTCGTCCTTCGTCGGCGGTTACCTGACGGGGCGCCTTCGCACGAAATGGTCCGGCATCCACACGGATGAGGTCTATTTCCGCGACACGGCCCATGGTTTCCTGGCATGGGCGCTTGCCACGCTGATCCTCGTGTCTTCCCTCACTTCGGCTGCGACGGGCGTCCTGACGAAGGGTGCCGACATGGCAGGCATGGCCGTCGGCGCCGCTGCGGCGGGAACGGCCGCGGCAGGCACCAGTGCGGCGGCAGACAATGGCAGCGGCAATGGCACGATCGAGTACTTCACCGATGCCCTGCTGCGTCCGGCCGATCCGTCTGCAGCACCAGCCGCTGCGGCTGCCGACCCGGCACGCGCTTCGGCTGAAGTCGGACGCATTCTCGTCCGCTCGGCTGCAATGGGTGAAATGACCCCGGAAGACCGGACCTATCTCGACCGACTGGTCGCAGCCCGGGCCGGCATTTCGGAAGCCGACGCCAAGGCGCGTATCGACAGCGTGCTCCAGCAGGCTGCAGATGCGAAGACCAAGGCCCAGCAGGCCGCGGATGCTGCCCGCAAGGGTGCAGCAACAGTGGCCTTGCTCGGCGCACTCGCCCTCTTCATCGGCGCCTTCATCGCCGGGGCGGCAGCGGCCCTCGGTGGTCGCCAGAGAGACGAAGACGAAGCCCTGAAACGCACGTAAGCTTTCAAGCCTTCGTCAACGTCATCAGTGAAAATGAGTGCGGCCCTCGCGGGGGCCGCATCGCCATATCCGGTTTCTGTAAAGCGTGTGGACGATCACCATGGATAGCCATGTTTCCCATGACAAGGAAAGGCGCTCTCTCGCCACTGACAATGTTCTCGTTTCGGTGGTGCAGCGCCTCGTGGATCGTGGCGTGATCGAGCCCGAAGAGGCGGACGACATGCTGGCCCTCCTGTCGGCAGTCTCGGATCTCTCCGACACGAGCGTCATAACCTCAAACCGCGACTGGCTGCAGCAGCACGGTTCCGGTGTGCGGCGCAGATCCCCCCGTCACCCCAACAAGTAGAAACGGCAGGATCGTTCGTCCTTCGAAAGCGCCATGCAAAAGGGGCACCCGGAAATCCGGATGCCCCTCGAGCATGTCTTGGTGATCGGCCTGATCAGCGCTTGGCGATGGTCGTCTGCGAGATCGAGACCGGATCGCTGGCCGGGAAGCTGTCCTCCAGCCCCTGGTCGAGCTGCTCCTCGATGGCGTCGTGATCGCCGGCGGAACGGGCGCTGGGCTGCGCAGTCACCGTATCTCCCGGAGCGCCTCGCTCGCTGTTGAAGCTGTCCACGTCGACTTCCTGCCTGGCCAGTGCGCTCATCAGCTGCTGGGCCTTCTCGACGGCGTTCAGACGGTTCACCGACTGCTGCCGATCGTTCTTCACGAGCACGGAAGCAACGCTGCCGTCATCGCAGACGAATTCGACGGTAAAGCCGGTCTTGCCCATCTGCTCCGGTACGACCTGCATTCCTACTAGTTGCATGAAGCGTCTCCTTCTTCATTGAGCTGACGCATGTGCCTGAACGGCACCGCCAGCAACCTGAGCTAAAACGCTGCTCGCTACGCTTTGTTCCTGATCCCTGGAGGACCATTCCCGAAAGACCGAAGGCCGCACGGTAGGTGCGGCCTTGACTTGACGTCTGTGCTTAAGAGGGTCAGCCTCAGAGGCTGACCTTGGCATTGTCGCCCATGTCGGGGCGCGTGTCCGTCACGGCGGCTGCCATCATCTTGATGTAGCTCACGACCGTGCCGGGGCGGTCGCGGGATTCGGCAGACTTCGGCGTTACCTTGAGGGCGCGAAGATGCGGATGGGCTGGGCGTTCGCTCCAGGCCTGGGCTGGCGTCGACCAAAGCTCTC
>CAMFHT010000305.1 GCA_945952245.1 uncultured Rhizobium sp.
CGAAGACGATGAAGGTGCCGAGATAGCTGACCGAGAGCGAATTGCCGCCGATGACCGGCAAGGCGAGGACACCGTCGAGCAGCCATGAGAGGTGGAGCGTCTCGAACACCCAGGTGAGGATGCCCTCCTTGGCGAGGATCAGCTTCCAGGCATAGATCTTGACCAGATAGCTCGACCAGAGCGGCAGCATGACGCCGAGATAGAAGAGCGCCTTCCACTTTCCAAGGGCATAACGGGCGGCAAAGTAGGCGATCGGGAAGGCGAGGAGCGCGGAGGCCACCGTCACCAGCGCGGCCATCAATACGGTGCGGACGATGATGTCGAAATTGGAGGCGAGCAGCAGCTGCCTGTAGGTCGAAAGCGTGAATTCGTAGACGATGAGACCGGAGAATTCATCGATCGAGAAGAAGCTCTGCATCAGGAGCGCGATCAGCGCGCCGATGTAGATGACGCCGAGCCAGAGAAGCGGCGGGGCAAGCATCAGCACCAGCAGCAGGCCGGGCCGGCGCCAGAAGAGATCCGAGAGACGGGCGGTGAACCCGGTCTTCTCCTTCATGACCACGGGGGAGGAGGGAACGGCGCTCATGCGGCATCGTCCATGGTGTGGGCGTCGCCCTGATCCCAGGCGAGGCGGACATGGTCGCCGGGAGCGGGGACCGGAACGCCGGCGGGGAGCATCACGTGCATCTTCACGCCATCGGCCTCGACGCTGAGGCGGGTGGTGGACCCGAGGAAGTTCGAGACGAGCACGGTCGCCGGCACACCGCCTTCGGAGACGAGGCGGATCGCTTCGGGGCGGATGCTGGTCCAGGCGCGCGTGCCGCCGAACTTTGCCATCACCTCGGGGGCAACCACGTTCGAAGAGCCGACGAAATCGGCGACGAAGCGGCTCTGCGGACGCTTGTAGATCTCCTCCGGCGTGCCGGCCTGGACGATGCCGCCATTGTTGAACACGGCAACGCGGTCGGCCATGGAGAGCGCCTCGCCCTGGTCATGAGTCACGAAGATGAAGGTGATGCCGAGCGAACGCTGCAGCGTCTTCAGTTCTTCCTGCATCTGCTCGCGGAGCTTGAGGTCGAGCGCGCCCAGCGGTTCGTCGAGAAGCAGCACGCGCGGCTTGTTCACGAGCGCGCGGGCAAGCGCCACGCGCTGCCGCTGGCCGCCCGAAAGCTGGCCCGGACGGCGGCTGCCATAGCCCGGCAGCTTCACGAGTTCGAGCGCGGCTTCCGCCTCCCGGTATCGCGCCGCCTTGTCGACGCCCTTCACCATCAGCCCGTAGGCGACATTGTCGAGGATCGTCATGTGCGGGAAGAGCGCGTAGTCCTGAAAAACGGTGTTGACGTTGCGGCGATAGGGCGGCACGCCCGTGGCTTCCTCGCCGAAGATCCGGATCTCGCCGCCCGTCGGCTGTTCGAAGCCGGCGATCAGCCTGAGGCAGGTGGTCTTGCCGGAGCCGGACGGGCCGAGCATGGCGAAGAACTCGCCGGCCTCGACCGCGAGATTGACGCCATCCACGGCGCGGACGGCACCGAAGTGGCGGGACGTATTGATGAATTCGACGGCGGCGGTCATGGACGCTCCGGTGGGTAGGTGGTCTGCAAAATCTGACTGAATGGTAAGGCGCCTGTCTTCGGCCTATGGTCTTCGCCACAGGATCACCGATGTTGGCGGCCTTCTCGCCCCTGGCGGGCGAGAATGGAATTTCAACATCTTAGCCGCAGGCTAAGTGTTAGAAATTCCAAGAGCGGGGGCGGTACGATGGAAGCAAGCGCCCGGACGAGCCTAGCCCTCCTACCCCCTCCTTTGCAAAATCTGAGGGTTAGCTGCTTTGCAGCTAACACCTCGATTTTGCTTTCCCGCCCGCAAGGGGCGGGAAGGAACTCATCAACGCCCGCCGATCACGCCGATATAGTCCGAGACCCAGCGGTGATAGGGGACGCATTCGCCCTGGGTTTCGCACTGCGACTTGGGGGTGCGCCAGAACTTGATCTTGTCGAAGTGATCGAAGCCGTTGGTGGCGCAGCCTTCGTCGCCGAGGAGCGCATTGCCCTTGCAGGCGGCGGGGACGGAGGGAACGGCGCCGAACCAGGCGGAAACGTCACCCTGCACCTTCGGCTTCAGCGAATGCTCCATCCACATGTAGGCGCAGTTCGGGTGCTGGCTGTCGGCATGCAGCATGGTGGTGTCGGCCCAGCCGGTCACGCCTTCTTCCGGGAAAGTGGAGGCGACCTTGGCCTTTTCGGAGGCGAGCAGGTTCACCTGGAACGGCCAGGAGCCGGAGGCGACGACGCCTTCGTTCTTGAAGTCGTCAACCTGGATCATGGCGTCGTGCCAGTAGCGCGAGGTCAGCTGGCGCTGGCCGCGCAGCAGGTCGAGGGCTGCCTTGTACTGATCCTCGTTCAGCTCGTAGGGGTCCTTGATGCCGAGCTCCGGCTTGTGGGCCATGAGGTAGAGAGCGGCGTCGGCGATGTAGATCGGGCCGTCATAGGCCTGGACGCGGCCCTTGTTGGACTTGCCGTCCGGCAGGTTCATTTCCTCGAACACCACCTTCCAGCTCTTGGGCGCTTCGCCCTTGAAGGCGTCGGTGTTGTACATCAGAACGTTCGGGCCCCAGACATAGGGTGTGCCGTAATGCACGCCGCCGACGGTGTGCCAGGGCGCGTTCTGCAGGCGCTCGTCCAGCGACTTCCAGCTCGGGATGAGGTCGGTGTTGATCGGCTGCACGCGCTTGCCGGCAATGAGGCGCAGCGAGGCGTCGCCGGAGGCGGTGACGAGATCGAACCCGCCTTCGTTCATCAGGGCGACCATTTCGTCCGAGGTGGCGGCGGTCTTCACCGAGACCTTGCAGCCCGTTTCCTTTTCGAAATCGGTGACCCAGTCATAGTTCTTGTCGGTCTCGCCGCGCTCGATATAGCCGGCCCAGGCGACGATGGAGAGTTCGCCTTCGCCCTTGCCCAGTTCCTTGAGCGCCTCGGCGGCGGTCACCTGGGTGGCGAGGCTCATGACGGCCACGAGGCCGGTGCAGGCTTTCAGAAATTTCTTCATGCAAGTTCTCCCAGTTGGCGTCTTTTTGTCGCTCGCCGGAAGAGTGCCGCGAAATCGCCGCTTTCGCAAATTCATTTAACAGAAAGGCGGTATCGGAAATTCCGATATCATCCCCATTTTTCAGCGCTGGCGCCCGCTGCGCATGGCTTCCGCTATGCCGATGAAGTCGCGCGCTGCCTGTGGAAGGCTCGAACCCTTGCGCCAGACCATGCCCACCTGCACCACCGGCAGGGAGCCCGAAACGTCGCGGCTTTCGATGCGGTCGCCTTCCAGCGACCAGGGGCGGTAGACGAGGTCCGGCAGCAACGCGATGCCCGCGCCTGTCGCCACCAGCGAGCGCACGGCTTCCACCGAGCGGGTGCGGAAGGCCACGTGCGGGCGGGCGCCGAGGGCGGAGAGGAGCTTGCCGGTATTCTCCTCGATTTCGTCGATCGTCAGCATGATCAGCGGCTCGCGGGCGATGTCCTGCACGCCGATGATCTCGGCGCTGACGAGCGGATGGCCGAGCGGCAGCCAGAGCCGGTAGGGCGAGGTTTCCAGGATCTCCGCCTGCAGCGCCATGCGGTCACGCAGGTTGGAGATCACCATGACGGCGACATCGAGTTCGCCGCCGATCAGCAGGTGTTCGAGATAGCTGCCATTGTCCTCGATCGCCGTCACCTCCACCTCCGGGCAGGCGCGGCGGTAGCGGGCGAGGAGATCGGAGAGCACATAGCCGGCGACGAGCGAGGTGACCCCGATGTTGAGCGTTCCCGTCGACTGGCTGCGCTCGGTCTGGAAGCTGTTGCGGGCATCGGAGACCGTGGTCAGGATCTTCGTCGCATGCCGCAGGAACTGGTGGCCGTTATGGGTGATGGAAAGCCCGCGCGAATGCCGCTCGAAGAGTTCCACGCCGAGATCCGTCTCGAGTTCGCGGATCGCCTCCGTCACGGATGATTGCGAGATCGAAAGGCTATGGGCGGCCCGCGTCACCGAACCGAGTTCGGCGACCGCCACGAAATACTGGAGCTGCCTGAGCGTGAAGGCCATGGCGCACTATAGACCACTCCGCTGGCGCTTAGACAAGCACGGGTTCGGGGCCTGCGGGGACGCTCAAGGGATTCTTCGCTGCCTCGTCGAGCAGCCACTGGCGGAATTTCACCGCATCCGGGTTCGGCCGCCGCCGGCCCTCCGTCGTCAGGAGGTAATGGCCCTGCTCGATGCTCGCCGTGCCCGGCAGACAACGCACCAGCCGCCCGGTCTTCAGCGCATCCTCGGCAAAGCAGGAAAGGAGCGCCGCCGGCCCGACGCCCGCCGCCGCGAATTCCAGCGCCGTGATCGAGGTATCCGTGTTCAGCCCCTCATTGTTCGGCGGATCGATGCCGAGCGGCTTCAGGAAGCGGTGCCAGAGGTTTTCGTAACCCGTGACGTGGATGAGCGGCATGCGCCGGATCACCTGCTCGATGCCTTCCCGCGTCGACATCTGCGGCAGGAGATCCGGATGGCAGACGGCAATGGAGGAAGATTGCAGCAGCAGATAGGCCGTGTAACCCGGCCAGATGCCGTCACCGAAACGAATGTCGATGTCCGTCGCCTCGTCCGGCTCCGTATGCGACCATACGACGGAGAGGATGCGCACCGACATGTCCGGGTAAAGCTCGATGAAGCTCTTGATCCGCTGCGACAGCCAGAGCCCGACGAAGGAGACCGGTGCGCGGATGGTGAGCGTGCGCTTGGAGGACGAGCCGAACAGGCCGGACGTGGCCGCAGCCAGTTCCCCGAACGAGCGGCGAAGCGGCGGCAGATAGGCCGCCCCCATTTCGGTCAGCCGGAGGCTGCGCGGCAGGCGCTCGAAAAGCGTCACGCCCAGGTGCTTTTCCAGTGACCGCACCTGATGGCTGACGGCCGCCTGCGTCAGGTTCAACTCCTCCGCCGCCGCCGTGAAACTCGAATGCCGCGCCGCCGCCTCGAAGGCGCGCAGCCAGGGCAGCGGGGGCAGGTGATAGCCTGATGGGGGTGCGGAATCGGACATTTTTCACTGGAATGGGGTGATGG
>CAMFHT010000306.1 GCA_945952245.1 uncultured Rhizobium sp.
CCATGTTTCCGGGGTAAAACAGACTCGCAAAGTCTTTGTTCCCGAATTTTTCATCCGATGAATCCGAATGGAGCGCCTAGCTCAGCCACGCCAGCGGCCCTCGTCCAGCAGGTTTGCCAGCGAGGCCCGGTACTCCGGAAACCGGAAGGTGAACCCCGTCGCCTTCAGCCTGGCGTTGGAAACGCGCTGGTTCTTCCCGTAGAAGGAGCGGGCCATGGGCGAAAGCTCCGCCGTCTCGAAATCCTGCTCCGCCGGCGGCTCCACGCCCATCAGGCGGGCTGCCTCCGTCACCACGTCCTGCGGCGGGGCGGGTTCGTCGTCGGTGACATTGTAGATGCCGCCGAGATGCTTTTGCGCGAGGTGCAGCGCGGCATGTCCGATGTCCTCGACGCGGATCCGGTTGAACACCTGCCCCGGCTTGATCAGCCTGCGGGCCGTGCCTTGCGAAAGATTGATGAAGGTGTTGCGGCCCGGCCCATAGATGCCGGAGAGCCGGAGCACGCTGACGGGAAGGCCAGCCTCGGCTCCAAGCGCCAGCCAGTCCTCTTCCGCAACCAGCCGTTCCGCGCCGCGGGCGGCCTCCGGCTTGCAGGGTGTTTCCTCCGTCACCCACTCGCCCTTGTGGTCGCCATAGACGCCGACGGTCGAGAGATAGGCGATCCATTCGAGGTTCGGCGCAAGCGTCTTCAGCCTGCCGCGCAACAGGGTGGGCAGTGCATCGCCCTCAGGGCCGGGCGAGACGGACTGCACGAGATGGGTTGCTTCTCCAAGCGCTGCCTCGAGTTCCGGCGTCAGGGATGTTCCGTCATAGAGGAGAGGGCGAATGCCCGCCTTCTCCAGTTGCGGCGCCTTCTCCATCGAGCGCGTGGTTCCCGTGACCTGGAAGCCCGCCCCTTGAAAACTCGCGGCAATCGCCTTGCCGGAATAGCCGGCGCCGAAGATCATGAGGGTCATTCCACAACTCCCGTCCGTTCCCATTCCGCGAGAACCGAAGCATCTGATTCCAACGCCCTTTGTGCCGCAAAGCGGGCAAGCCCGCCAGCCCCGGCCAGACGGTGAAGCGCCCAGACCGCCATTCCCCTGACCACGGGTGAGCCGTCCTGCATCCGCTCCGCGACGGCTTCGACCAAGTCTGGTCGTTCGGAATTGCCGGCAGCGATGAGCACGTTCCGGATGAAGCGGTCCCTGCCGATGCGTTTCACGGGCGAGCCGCTGAAGAAGGTCCTGAAGGCCGGATCGTCGAGCGTCAGCAGAAAGGCAATGTCCGGCTCCTTGAGATCCTCGCGCGCGACGAGCTTCATCTCCCGCGCTTCTTCGGCGAACTTGTTCCACGGGCATGCGGCCAGACAGTCGTCGCATCCATAGATACGGTTGCCGAAGAGAGGGCGAAGCTCCGGGTCGATCTCGCCCCTGTGCTCGATGGTGAGATAGGAAATGCAACGCCGCGCATCGATCTGATAGGGCGCCGGGAAGGCGTCTGTCGGGCAGGCGGTAAGACAGGCGCGGCAGGAGCCGCAATGATCGACTTCGGCCTCGTCCGGTTCGAGATCTGCGGTCGTGAACATCGAGCCGAGAAAGAGCCAGGAGCCATGGCTGCGGCTCACCAGATTGGTGTGCTTGCCCTGCCAGCCGAGCCCGGCAGCGGCCGCCAGCGGTTTCTCCATGACGGGGGCCGTATCCACGAACGCCTTCACGTCCTCGCGGGGGCGCGCGGCAAAGCGGGTCGCGATTTCCTTCAGCGGGCCTTTGGTCAGGTCGTGGTAGTCGCGGTTGCGGGCATAGACGGAGATGTGCGCCTTGTCGGTCAGCGCCTGGAGATAGCGCGGGTCGCGATCCGGCCCGTAATTGATACCGAAGAGCACGACGCTCCGGACGTCCGGCCAGAGCACGCGCGGGTCACTCCGCCGCTCCTTCGTCTCCGCCATCCAGTCCATCGTGCCGTGGCGCCCGGCATCGAGGAAAGCGCCCAGTCGAGCCGGCGCTTCGGGAATGCTGCCGGGCCTCGCAATACGACAGAGATCGAAACCAAGGGCAGATGCCTCGGCCTTCACGAAGCGGGTCAGTTTTTCCCGCCTCGTCCGCTCCCGGTCGCCGCTCTCCGGTGCCATCAGCAGTCCGATCAGAAATCCAGATCCGCGTAATGCGAAACGGGGGTGAGGCCACGCACCCGGTCATTCAGGAGCGGGCGGAAGGAGGGCCGCGACTTCAGGCGCTGGTACCAGTCCTTCACGACCGGGCTCTCGTTCCAGTCGATCTCGCCGAGATAGTCGAGCACCGAAAGCGCTGCCGCTGCCGCAAGGTCCGCATAGCTCATGCGGTCACCGGCGAGCCACTGGCGGGAACCGGCGAGCCAGCTCAGATACTTCATGTGCTGGCGTATGTTGGCGCGCGCGGTGCGCAGCACCTTCGAATCGGGGGCGCCACCGCCCTGGTCCGCCGTCATCTGCAGTTTGTAAGCACGCTCGCGGGCCAGTGGCCGGGTCACGTCCTGCTCCATCTTGACGAGGAACCACTCGGTCAGCCGCCGGATCTCCGCGCGCTGGAAGGGGTCTTCCGCAAGCAGCCGCCGGTCACGCTTCAGGACGCCGTGAGTCTCGTCCAGATATTCCGAGATGACGGAGGCGCCGCAGAGCGCGCGCATGCTGTCATCGACATAGACGGGCAGCGTGCCCGCCGGATTGAGCGCCAGGAAATCGCGCCGCTTTTCCCATGGCTGCTCTTCAATCAGATCCGCCTGGAAATTGTATTCCGTCAGGATCAGACGCACGAACCGCGAAGCGGATGACATCGGATGGTGATACAGCGTTGGCATATATACTCGAAAAATCTGTTGTCCAAACGGCGTAGGGCCCGCGGCTCAGCCTCTGGTCATCACGGGTTCAGCAAAGCTATAGGTGTTCGGCCTTCGCAACACAAGCGAATCAGCCGTTTTCACCATGTTTCAAAAGGAAAGTACATGGCCGATCAGTCGATCATCAGTGCCCTCGTTCTTGGCCTCGTCGAGGGCCTGACCGAGTTCATCCCGGTATCCTCCACCGCCCATGTGCTGCTGGCTGGCCATTTCCTCGGTTTCAAGAGCCCGGGCGACACATTTCCCGTGCTGATCCAGCTCGGAGCGATCCTGGCGATCCTCCTCGTCTACTTCCGCAAGCTCCTGGAAATCGCAACCTCGCTGCCGACAAGCCCGACCGCCCGGCGTTTCGTGCTGTCGGTTCTGATCGCCTTCCTGCCCGCGGCCGTCATTGGTGCTGCGCTGCACGGCTTCATCAAGAGCGTGCTCTTCGAAACGCCGCAACTCATCTGCGTCGTGCTGATCCTCGGCGGCATCGTCCTGCTTGTCGTCGACCGCATCGACTTCAAGCCGCGTTACCGCAACGTCATGGATTATCCGCCGTCACTCGCCTTCAAGATCGGTCTCTTTCAGTGCCTTGCCATGATTCCCGGCACCTCGCGCTCGGGCTCGACTATCGTCGGCGCGCTGCTGATGGGAGCGGACAAGCGCTCGGCAGCGGAGTTTTCCTTCTTCCTCGCCATGCCCACCATGCTCGGCGCCTTCACCCTCGATCTCTACAAGAACCGCCATGCGCTGAACTTCGATGACGGCATGCTGATCGTGATCGGCTTCGCCATGGCCTTCGTGTCGGCACTCTTCGTGGTGCGGAGCCTTCTCGATTTCGTCTCGCGCCGCGGCTATTCGATCTTCGCCTGGTGGCGCATCGCCGTCGGCATCGTCGGCCTGGTCGCGCTCTGGACCGTCGGCTGATCGGAAGCAAGGGCTCAGATGCAAAAAGGCCGGGTCAACGCCCGGCCTTTTTTCATTCTTGGTGTCTTCAGCGCCTGGCGCGGATCATTCCGCAGCCTTGGCGACCGGGATCGCACCAGTCGTGCAGGGGTCTACCCCATAGGCCGGGCTGCATTCGCCGCTTCCGGCGGCAACGCTGCCAGGGGCAAGGAAAGAGCCAGCGATTACTACGAGTGCCGCACACGCAAAGAACAGTGCGATGGACTTGCCCATGGGAAATTAGCCTCTTGAGGATCTGGTTACGATGCGCGGTATCGAGCCCCGTCGATTTGCGCGGGTTGTAGACGGCGATATAGCCAACATCAATAGAAGAGTTTGCTAAATCGTGAGTTAACGCTGAACAGCCAGATTGTATGTGATCTGTTTGCAGCACAACAATGCATCAAACCAGCAAGAAGTTCCTCGCCGGTCTGGAATCATTGCACTTTTAAGGTCCGCTGCGGTTCAGCGAACCGAACAGATCGTTTAAGTCTGGTTTAAATCAGGCAGCCTTGCCCGAACCTGTGAATTGTCCCTCCGGACGGTACTGCACGAGGTAGGACGGAAGCACGGCGCTCGGGATCGCCGGAGTGATTCCCATGCCCTTCAGGGTCCGGCCTTCCTGCTCGGCGGCAGCGGACACCACGTTGTCCGATTTCAGCAGCGTGACCTGATCCGGCGTGATCGGCGGCGTGACGAAGGGGATCAGCCCCGCGACCGAACCCATGAGCGAGGCCACACCAAACGGCAGCGAGACGAAGGGGCGCTCGCGACCCGTAACGCGCAGCATGAGCTCGAGACATTCGCGGAAGGTCAGCACTTCGGGGCCGCCGAGTTCATAGGTCGTACCGGCGGTCAGCTTGCCATCGACAGAAAGCGCCACGGCTTCGGCCACGTCCTGTACATAGACCGGCTGGAACCTGGTCTTGCCACCGCCGACCAGCGGCAGCACCGGCATGGTGCGCGCCATGGCGGCGAAGCGGTTGAAGAAATCGTCTTCCGGACCGAACACGATCGAGGGACGCAGGATCACGGCATCCGGCTTGATCGCGAGCACTGCAGCCTCGGCATTGCCCTTGGTGCGCGCATAGGCGGAAGCGGAATTGGCGTCCGCGCCGATGGCGGAAATATGGGTGAGGCCGGCGCCGACCGCACGGGTCGCCTCGGCAATCGCGCGAGCGCCGAATTCCTGCACGGCGTCGAAGGTGTTGCGGCCCTTGTTGGCGAGGATGCCGACGCAGTTCACCACGTGATCGGCGCCCTGGGCCGCGGCATC
>CAMFHT010000307.1 GCA_945952245.1 uncultured Rhizobium sp.
CGCCATGATGACATCTCCGGACACAACCCCCGCATCGCGCAAAGGCGTGGGTCTCATCCTTGCGCTAATCGCTGCGTTTACGCTGGCGCTCACGCTGCATGGTTATTTGTCCCGTCCCTCGCTCGACCGCTGGGGCGACATGTACGAGAACTATGCATGGGGCGTGCTCTGGCAGTGGGGTTATTTCAAGCATCCGCCCTTCTTCGCCTGGGAGACGGCGGCCTGGTTCGAGCTCTTTCCCCGTAACAATTTCAACTACTTCCTGCTTGCGGGCGTGAATGCGGGCGTGGCACTCGTCGCGCTCTGGCGCATCGCTGCCCGCTTCGGCGGTACGGGTTTCCAGGTGCTGGTGCTGGTGCTCGCCATGCTCATGCCGCCCATCTCGCTGCAGGGGCTGAACTTCAATGCCAATTCGGCGATGACGCCGCTCTGGGCGCTGCTCTTTCTCTTCTATCTGAGTGGGCTGGAGCGCGGCCGCATGATTGATGCAGTGCTGATCGGCCTCATTGCCGCCTGCGCCATGCTCACCAAGTATCACTCCGCCGTCATGCTGGGCGCGCTCTTCATCCACGCCCTCGTGGATGGCGAGGCGCGCCGGCTGCTCTTTTCGAAGTTCGGCCTCGTGGTTGTCATTGTCTTCGTTCTGGTCTTCTCGCCGCACCTATACTGGCTCATCGACAATGATTTCCGCCCGATTTCCTATGCCGCCCATCAGGATGGTGACGAGGGGTCGAGCCTTGCGGACTCCTTCCACTTCCTGCTGACGCCGATCGGCTATACCGCGCTTGCCGTGCTGGTCGCACGCCTGATGCGGGATTGGAGGGACTGGGATCCGGTGCTTCCGCTTGCCGGCGTCAGGAGCCTCCGAAATACGGTTCAAGGCAGGGCGCTCATCGCGTTTGCCGTCCTGCCCATGCCGCTGACGATCCTGCTCGGCTATGCCGCCAATGCGGAACTCAGCGCCGTCTGGGGCATTCCGTTCTACACGGCCTATGCCATCATCCTCGCCTTGCTTGTGCCGGAGCGCTATTACGAGCCGCGACAAGGCCGTGCCCTGATTGCTGGCGGTCTGTTCATGGCGATCTTGATCCTGGTTGCGCCGGTCTGGTATCGCTACGAGCGCTTCAACGGCGGCGGCGGCTATTACAACGCTCCGCTCGCGGCCATAGGCGCCGAGGTGGACAAGCGCTGGATCGAGGCCGGGGGTGGCGAGGGCGGTCTGCTGTTCGGCAAGATCAATCTCTCGAACGCGGTCTCCTTCTACATGCCGTCGCGCCCGATCACGCTTGAAGGCAATTCCTTCGATATTGCCAAGGGCTACCTGACGCTCGAACAAGCCCGCAAGCGCGGCCTCATCGGCCTCTGCAGCCAGGGAGACCAAGCCTGCCGCGCGGAGGTGGAAGCGACCATGCCGAACACTGTAAAGCCGTCTGCATTCTCGCTGCCCGGACTGGTGCCGGATTCGACCTGGGCCTTCGACCTCTGGCTGGCACCGCCACAACGCTGATCTTGAACCCTTCTGGAGCCTCGCATGCCGGTTCTTTCGCTGGTGATCCCCTTCCTGAACGAGCGCGCGGGCGCCGAGCGTCTCGGTGACTTTCTGCGTCGGCTGGAACAGGAGATCGGCACCCGGTTCGGCCTTTCGCTGGAGGTCGTGCTGGTGGATGACGGCAGCCGCGACGACAGTATCCCCCAGTACCGCCGCCACCTCACCGGCAACTGGAAGATCGCCGAACTCAGCCGAAATTTCGGCAAGGAGATCGCGATTTTTGCTGGCCTGGAGCAGACCACCGGCGACTATGTGATGATGATCGACGCCGACCTGCAGCACCCCTACGATGTGTGCCTGCAGCTGATCGGGGAGCTGACAGCGGACCCGACGCTCGACGTCGTCTACACCGTGCGCGACGACCGCAAGCAGGAGTCCTTCAAGAAGGACATGGGCTCGCGGCTGTTCTACTGGCTGATCAACTTCCAGCAGCGCTACACCGTGCCGGAAAATGCCGGCGATTTCCGCATCATGCGCCGCGCAGTGCGCGATGCGCTGCTGACGGTGCGCGACAAGCGACGGTTCAACAAGGGCCTCTATGCTTGGACCGGCTTTCGGCAGAAGGGCATTCCCTATACGCCGGACGAGCGGCTGGATTCCGTCTCCCGCTGGTCGCGGCTGGCTCTGATCGGGCTCTCGGTCGAGGGAATCACCTCCTTCTCGGTCATTCCGCTGCGCATCTTCTCGATCCTCGGCGCCTTCACCGGCATCTGCGGCGTCATCTATGGCCTGAAGATCCTCCTTGAGGTCATGTTCTACGGTGTCTCGGTTCCCGGTTATCCGAGCCTCATGGTGGCCGTCGCGGTCTTCGG
The DNA here is from genome assembly GCA_945952245.1 of uncultured Rhizobium sp. Classification (GTDB taxonomy): domain Bacteria; phylum Pseudomonadota; class Alphaproteobacteria; order Rhizobiales; family Rhizobiaceae; genus Gellertiella. The sequence goes on from CAMFHT010000307.1 coordinate 2,362, forward strand.
CGGATTCAATCTGGCGCTTCTCGGGCTCATCGGCGAATATCTGTGGGTAGGGGTCAGCGAGGCGAAGAACCGGCCGCTCTACATTCTGCGCGGTATTCACACGCCGGACGAGGAGCAGCACAAGCCGTGAGCGGCCAGTTTACCCTTGTCGCCGACGATTACGGCCTCTCGCCCGGTGTGAGTGCGGGCATCCGCGTCTTGCTCGAAGCCGGTCGCCTGACGGGCACGGGCTGCATGACGCTCTTTCCAGAATGGCCGGACGAGGCCCTTCGCCTGAAATCACTGAGCAGTTCGGCAACTGCGGAGATCGGCCAGCACCTCACGCTGACGGATTTTCCGTCGCTCACGGGCTTTTCGCTGGATGGCTCAGGCCGCATGCCGAGATTGCCCGAACTGCTGAAAGCGCTGACCCTTTCCAACAGGCATGATGCTGCCATCCAAGCCGAGCTCGATGCGCAATATCGGGCCTTCCTGGAGCACTGGGGCACCAAGCCTGCCTACTTCGACGGGCATCAGCATGTCCATTTCCTCCGCCCGGTGCGCAGTTGGCTGAGGGCCTATGCCACGCAGCAGGCTGGTCGTCCCTTGCCATGGCTTCGGGGGCGCCCGTCGTCGAAATATGTAGCCGGCTTATCTCTGCAGGCGAAGGTGCGGTTCGTCGATCTTCTCGCATCCGGCTTTGACAGCGGCTTGCGAAAGGCCGGTTTCGATGTCAGAGGTCCGCTGGCTGGTTTCTATGATTGGCAGAAGCCAGACGAATTTGCGCCGGCGCTGGACAAATGGCTGCGTGACGTGCCGGAGAATGCCGTCGTCATGTGCCATCCCGGCCATGTGGACGACGTTCTGAAATCACGGGATAATCTGGTCGAAGCGCGCGCCGCCGAATTCGACGTTCTCATGAGCCGCGCGCCGGTTTGCAGGAAGGGCTGACGAGCCATGACATTGAGCATCGACACCGAGATCGAGGACATTCCGGCGCCCGAAGCCGGCCCCGCCGCCCTGCTGTTCCGTGATGCGCCGTCCTCGGTCTCGTTCAACAAGCTGCGCAAGCGCCTGTTGCGACAGGTGCGCCAGGCCATGGACGACTTTGCCATGCTGAAAGGCCAGAAGCGCTGGCTGATCGGCCTTTCCGGCGGCAAGGACAGCTATGGCCTGCTCGCCATCCTGCTCGACCTGCAATGGCGCGGCCTGCTGCCGGTCGAACTGATCGCCTGCAATCTCGACCAGGGACAGCCGAACTTCCCGAAGCACATCCTGCCGGAATACCTCAGCGCACTCGGCGTCAGACACCGTATCGAATACCGCGACACCTATTCGGTCGTGAAGGAGAAGGTGCCGCAGGGAGCGACCTATTGCTCGCTCTGTTCGCGGCTCCGGCGCGGCAATCTCTACCGCATCGCGCGGGAGGAGGGCTGCGATGCACTCGTGCTCGGCCATCATCGGGAGGACATACTCGAGACGTTCTTCATGAACCTCTTCCATGGCGGACGCCTTGCGGGCATGCCGGCCAAGCTTCTCAATGACGAAGGCGACCTCATGGTGCTGCGCCCGCTCGCCTATTGCGCCGAGGATGACCTTGCGAAGTTTGCCGAGGCCATGAAGTTCCCGATCATCCCCTGCGATCTCTGCGGCTCCCAGGACGGCCTGCAGCGCAATGCGATGAAGGCGATGCTCGCCGACATGGAGGCGAAGATGCCGGGCCGCAAGGACACCATGCTCCGCGCGCTCGCGCATGTGAACCCGTCGCATCTTCTCGACGGCAAGCTTTTCGACTTCGGCGCCCTGATCGCGGACAAGAAAAAGGCCGGGGAATGAGCCCGGCCTTTTGATTCTTAAGGTGGCGTCTGGCGCCGCTCAGACAGCCTTGTTGTGTGCCTGAAAGAGCCTGCCCTTCTCGGCGATCAGCACGAAAACGAATCCGCCCAGCGAAACCAGGAAGAAGCCGCCGATCATCGGCAGGGCCGTGCCGTCGAAGGCCTGGCCGATGATGGCGCCGATCAGCGCGCCGCCGACCGTGCCCATGAAGCCGAGGACGGAGGAGGCGGTGCCGGCCACATGGCCGAGCGGTTCCATGGCGAGCGTGTTGAAGTTCGAGCCGATCCAGCCGAACTGGAACATGGCAAGTCCGAACAGGCAGATGAAGAGCGGGAAGGGCATGGGACCATCCCAGAGCAGCTGACAGGTCAGCCAGATTGCGTTCACCGTCATGAAGCCGACGAGCGCGCCATGCGAGAGCTTGCGCATGCCGAAACGTCCGACGAGCCTCGAGTTCAGGAACGAGCTCAATGACATGAACGCGGCCACGCCCGCAAAGGCAAGCGGGAACCAGAGCCCGAGGCCATAAATGCCGACATAGACCTGCTGCGCGGAGTTGATGAAGCCGAACAGCGCACCGAAGATGAAGGTGCTGGCGAGCGTGTAGCAGAGAGCCAGCCGGTTCGTCAGCACGATACGGAAGCCATCGAGGATGACGCCAAGTTTCAGCGAGCGCACATCCTTGGGATCGAGCGTTTCCGGAAGGCGGAAATAGGCCCAGAGAGCGTTCAGGATCGCGATCGTGGAGATGAACAGGAAGATCAGGTGCCAGTTGCCGAACAGCATGACCGCCTGGCCAGTCGCGGGTGCGATGACCGGCGCCTGTCTCTTATACACATCTGACGCTGCCGACGACTCCTTACGTGTAGA
>CAMFHT010000308.1 GCA_945952245.1 uncultured Rhizobium sp.
CCGAAGAACGGCGCATGGCGCATTTCGATGGTGATGTAGATCACCTTGTAGAGCGAGAAGAAGATCGGGATCTGGAAGGCAATCGGCCAGCAGCCCGCGAGCGGATTGATCTTCTCGGTCTTGTAGAGCTCCATGGTCGCCTGCTGCAGCGCCATGCGGTCGTCGCCATGCTTCTCCTTCAGCGCCTGCATCTTCGGCTGCACCATCTTCATCTTGGCCATGGAAGCATATTGCTTGTTGGCCAGCGGGAAGAAGAGCGCCTTGACGACGATGGTGGTCGTCAGGATGGCGAGGCCGAAATTGCCGAAGTAGCGATAGAAGAAATCCATCATCTTGAACATCGGCTTGGTCAGGAAGTAGAACCAGCCCCAATCGATCATGCGGTCGAACTTCGGGATGTTCAGCTTCTCATAGTAGCCGTCGATGGCGGGCACTTCCTTGGCGCCGGCGAAGACGAGGTTCTGCACCTCGGTCGTGGCACCCGGAGCAACGGTCACCGGATCCGCCTTGAAGTCGGCCTGGTAGAGCGGCTGCGCACCCGTCGAGAAGTGGGAGAAGCGCGAGTCGAATGGCGTCTTCTGCGGCGGAATGAGTGCCGCTGCCCAGTACTTGTCGGTGATGCCGAGCCAGCCGCCGGTAGACTTTCCATGCTGAACCGGTTCGGACTCCACGTCCTTGTACTTGCTCTCGGTCAGCTTCTGGTCTTCGAGAACGCCGATGAAACCTTCGTGGAGTACATAGACCGACGTGCCAGTCGGCTTGTTGTAGCGCGTCACGCGGCCATAGAGCGAGGCGGCGAGCGGTGCGGTGCCGGCATTGGTGATCTTGTCCGTGATCGAGAACATGTAGCGGTCGTCAACGGCGATCGTGCGCTGGAACGTCACGCCCTTCTCGTTGGTGAAGGTGAGAACGACAGGGGTCTTGTCGGTCAGCTTGTCATTGCCGGCAACGGTCCAGAGCGTGTCCGGACCCGGCAGCTTGCCGCTTTCGGGCGTTTCGACATAGCCGAGCTCGGCGAAATAGCCGTTCTTCGTGTTGGACGGGCTGAAGAGGGTGATGAGCGGGCTCTTCTTGTCCACGGTCTCGTGGTAGTTCTTCAGCTTCAGGTCATCGAGACGGGCACCGACGAGGCGAATGGAGCCGGAAAGCGATTCCGTGTCGATGGTGATGCGTGGCGAATTGGCTGCGGCATCGGCAGGCGTGGCCGATGCGGGCGCATTGCCGGCCGGAGCCGCAGTGCCCGGGGCCGCCGGCGTGGCGGTTGCCGCGTCCTTGGCGACGGTCTGGCTCTGGGTCTGCTGCGCCTTGGCGGCAAGCTCGGCCTTCCGCTGCGCCTCGAGGCGCGGGTTCATGTAGAAGAACTGCCAGGCCATGACGATCACGATCGAAAGGGCAATAGCTATGAATGAATTGCGTTTGTTGTCCATCACACTTTCCTGGGGCGGCTTTCGCCGGGCCGTTTGGCTTCGGGCCGGGCCTGGATGCGCTCCACAAGCTGGTCCGTCAGCTGCTCGAAAGGAAGGTTCAGCACCTCGCGCCGGGCGACGATTACATAATCGTGGCCGGGCTCCATTGCAAACCCTGCCTTCAGGCGCACTGCCTCTCTCAATCGGCGGCGCATGCGATTGCGCTCGACCGCATTGCCCTGTTTCATTGTCACGGTAAAGCCGGCCCTCGCGGCCGTATCCGGTTCGCGGCGATCCAGAACTTCCAGAAGGAAGTTGCGCCCTCTCCGCTTCTCGCCCTTCTGTACGGCGAGGAACTGCGGCCGGCTTTTCAGCCGCCCGGCAGTCTTCTTGTGCGTCTTCGCGTCATCGCCCGCCATGATGTCCGGGCAATCCGGCTTTAAGCCGAAAGACGCTTGCGGCCACGTGCACGGCGCGCTGCGAGAACCTTGCGGCCACCGGCAGTTGCCATGCGGGCACGGAAGCCATGACGACGCTTGCGGACAAGCTTGGACGGTTGATAGGTACGCTTCATTTATTTATTCACCGCGGAGTGCGGGCCTTCTTGAATTTGCCCTTGAAAGAGCAAGGAGCGTTTCGGAATACGCCCGGCCGTGGACTGGCCAAAAGGCCGGAAAACAAGGCTTGCGGACGTGCGCGGGCTTATACGGGCAGAGGCTTGATAAGTCAATCGCCGACAACAGATATGCAGGAGGCGCGATTCCTGATCGCTGCTTGCTCTGCTTCTCCGCTGCTTGCGAAAAAAGTGGCGGCAACCTCTTGTCATGATTGCGGTCGGGGAAAGGGGTGCATTATGCTGTATCCGTTCAATTCCCGCGTGCAAGAAGGCCGGAAGAAGGATGGCACTACCGGACATCGTGGCTCAGTCCTCACGGCAGGCGGAAAGGCGGCCCGGCTTGTCGTCGAGCCTCTCGGCCAAGCTGCTGACGCTGACCATCCTGTTCGTGCTTTTGGCCGAGGTCCTGATCTTCGTCCCTTCTGTCTCCTACATGCGCCTCGGTTGGCTCAGCGATCGTCTCAATGCGGCCGCTGCCGCCGGCATTGTCATCGATGCACTTCAGCCCAGCGATCTGCCACAGAAGGCGCAGAGCGAGACGCTGATGGCCGCGGGTGCAAAGGCCATCGCGCTTCGCCGGGAGGGGACGTCGCAACTTCTGGCCGCCGTTCCGATCGATCAGCCGATCGACGGCACCTTCGACCTTGCGCAATCCAATCCGATCAATTCCATGGGGGATGCGCTCTCGACGCTCCTCTTCGGCGGTGACCGGCTGATCCGGATCTACGGACCCGTCGGCGAAAGCCGCATGATCATCGACATGGTCCTGGACGAGGCGGCACTGCGCGATGCCATGCTCGCCTATTCCCGCAATGTGGCGGCGCTGTCGATCCTGATCACCCTCATCACCTCTACCGTCATCTTCTTTGCGATCGACCGGCTGATGATCCGCCGCATCCGGCGGCTGACGCTCGGCATGCAGGGGTTTGCTGCCGATCCGGGCGATCCCTCCCGGATCGTCGAGCCGGAGCCGGGGACGGACGAGCTTGCGATTGCCAGCCAGCACCTTGCCACCATGCAGCTGGATCTTCGCCAGACCCTGGAACAGCAGCGGACGCTGGCCGAACTCGGGCTCGCCGTCTCCAAGATCAACCACGACATGCGCAACATTCTCGCGACGGCGCAGCTCCTCTCCGACCGGCTGGCCGACGTTGAGGACCCGGTTGTCAAGTCCTTTGCGCCAAAGCTCATCCGCACGCTCGACCGGGCCGTGGGCTATACCAGCGAAGTTCTGGCCTATGGTCAGATGTCGGAGGCGATCCCGCGGCGCAAGCGCTTTCCGCTGCAGCCGCTGGTGCAGGAGGTGCGCGACAATCTCGGCATGGACCCGGCAGCGGGCATCCAGTTCGTGGAGGAGGTCGATCCCGTGCTGGAGGTCGATGCGGACAGCGAGCAGCTCTTCCGCGTGCTGCACAATCTGGCCCGCAATGCCCACCAGGCACTCGCGGCCGAGCCTGCTAATCCCATGCGGCGTATCGTCGTCCATGCAGAGCGAAACGGCGCCGGCATCTCTATCCGAATCGACGACACCGGGCCAGGCATGCCGCAAAAGGCGCGGGAAAACCTCTTCGCCGCCTTCAAGGGAGCAGCCCGCTCCGGCGGAACCGGCCTCGGCCTCGCGATCGCTCGCGATCTCGTCATTGCCCATGGCGGCACGATCGAGCTCGAGGAAAAGGCCGAAAAGGGGACCCGGTTCCGCGTCTTCATTCCGGACCGGTCCCCCAGCCCAGCCGAGGCAGTGGCGTAAGTGGTTGTTCTAAAGCGAGAATTTTGAAGGCCGGCCAAAGATTTTCGAGAAAAAGCATCGCTTTTCAAAAAAGTGTCTTGCATTCACCGGAATGAGGCTTTAGAGGATCGCCACACAAGCGGTTGAGGCCGCTGGCACGCACCCGTAGCTCAGCTGGATAGAGCACCAGACTACGAATCTGGGGGTCAGGAGTTCGAATCTCTTCGGGTGCGCCATTTTACCAACAAGGGCTTTCGCTTGCGATCCGCCGCCCCGTGGCGGTGTCGTGGAGTTTGAATACCTGCAAGGTGCGTAGACGCCTTTTGTCTGGATTCGAGGCAGAAAGCCTACATCGGCAAAGCCAATTTCATGGAAGAGTTCAAGTGTGGCGGGTTGTCTGGTAAGCTCGATGCTGCTCAGCTTCCTATCTTGTCCTACCCATGAGACTGAAGCTTTGAGCCGTTGGGCCGTGATTTGGCAACCCAGCAACGAAGATGGCCAGCGGAACGACATCTTCAGGTGATTTGTACCATTCATGATACCATTCAGGATCATACCGCGGCGGACTCAAGTTGTTGAAGCTTCCTGTGGAGCCCTCCATTTCCAGGCGTTGCCTGATCGGCTCATAACCTACCGTGGTCTTGTCGGCGGCAAGCACGGTGTTGACCGGGCCCGGTATTAACTCATTTACGGCTATATTGAATTCTCGAAGCTCGACGGCCAAGGCCTGCGTCAGCAACCACAAGGCTGCCTTTGAGCATCCGTATATAGCGAACCCAGCTTTTCCACGATGACCCAGACCGGAGCCTGTGAACAGAATCTTCCCTCCACCTCTTGCCTTCAAGTAAGGAACGGCCTGGCGGGCCAGATCTGCTGCCCCAAAGAAATTGACATCAAAAGTTCTCCGCCATTCGGTTACATCACCTGCTTCAAGGACCCCATCTGAAAAATTGCCTCCCGCATTGGCAATAACAATGTCTACGCCGCCAAATGCATTTGTTGCTTTCTCCAATAACTCGGTGATCTGGCTTGAATTCGTTACGTCGGTCTGAACAGCGATAGCATTTCCTCCGCGCGTGATTATACGCTGTGCTACCCGTTCGATTTCGGAACGAGTTCTCGCTGCACATACGACAGCTGCGCCCGCAGCCGCGAAGCCAGCCGCCAATGCGGCACCGATTCCTCGTCCCGCGCCTGTTACCAGAACTGTTTTTCCCGCGAGGGCTTCAACCGCCATAAGTTGATCCTTTCCGAATGTGAGATGGACATGATATGGTCGGCAGCATCTGCTCATGGC